>JAKLEY010000122.1 GCA_022711455.1 Candidatus Cloacimonadota bacterium | reverse complement strand
TCTCATGTACCTGATGACTCTTGTTAATATTAAGGACTGCGTCCGCAGCAATGAAATGTGTTTTTACACAGTCTCCTCCGCAGGGATAACGAACATTTTTTTTACTGGACAAACCAGAGCCCGTTTGAAAAGCTTGTACTCAGGAGGTAAGTTATGACTTACAAAGTGATTCTGATCAAGATCGACCACCGCAGCACCGAAGCCGGCAGAGTGCAGCAGATCCTTACGGAACATGGTTGCAGCATCAAGGTGCGCCTGGGTTTGCATGAAGTTTCCAAAGACTTCTGTGCCAACGACGGGCTGGTTGTTTTGGAAGTGGAAGGCAGTGATCTGGGCGAAATGCTGGCTAAACTGAACGCCATTGAGTATGTGACCGCCAAACTGATCGAAATGTAGAGCTCTCCCTTCACAGACATTCAGGCCCGGAAGCTGCTTCCGGGCCTTTTCCCATCCCCCATGCATCACCCATGCTGCAGGCATGCTCCAGGCACGGTCGTGCCTGCAGCGTGCCTGATGCGTGCCTGCAGGTCATAAGGTACAGGCGGTCGCTGTACCGCCTATCTATGACTAGCGAGGGATACTCACAGATGGGCGCTACGGCGAGCGCCCGTACAAGGCTATCGCTGGAGTTGTGGCCGCCTTACTATCGTTCAAAAAAGCTTCGAAGTCTAGCTCCTAAAAATAATACTCATTAATCCAACGAGTCTATGAAAGGCGGCCTCGACTTCAGCCCACGGGTCTCGCAGTTATTTTAGGAGATAATAGCTTAGCTATCTTCATGTTGGTGATATGATGTGCGTGGGCTGAAGTCGAGGACGCGGTTGAAGATTGGAGCGCGTCAACAGGACTATTTATTGAAGAAAAACTCAGCGCGATTGCGAGATTAGATAACGCGTCCACAACTCCAGCGGGACAATTGTATAGGCGCTCGCAGTAGCACCTGTCAGTTTCAATCACAGGGGGAAAAAAAATATCGAATATCCTTGACATATTTACCGTGTCAATTAGTTTATGCCATAAACCAGATGGGAGATTGAATTATGGATAAAGCATTGGAAAAGACAAAGCGAGACCTGCTTTTTGAGCTGAACTACGGAGACGGGCTGGTGTGGGTAAGCAAGGGGCTCTACTTTCTCTTGATCATTCCTGCCATCAGGTATTCACTTGCCTTTTTTCTCCTGATGATTTTCATGCTCCCGGTCTACCAGTTCATTCGCAAGAAATATGTCTTGCCCCGAACCGGGATCGCCAAACCCAGGCTGCATCCCAAGCCCAGAAACTACATCCCCGGCTTAATCCTGGGCGGAGGCAGCGCTTTGGTCATTGCCCTCTTTGGGATGTGGGCTCTGACAAATGACACCGGAGGGGTTTACACAATGCTCTGGCTGGGGCTGGTCATCTTTTTTCTGGGAGTCAACTGGCTGATTTTTACGCTGAACAACTGGGACGGAAAGCATCCCTATCCTATGTATGAGCGGATTCTGGTGCTCATCCTGCTCCTCATTCTACCCTTGGGTGAGCTTAGCTTTCTTCGGTTGTCCTTAATGCTGCTGGTCTATGGTCTGTTCAACCTCGCGATGGGCCTGAGGCAATTCATTTCCTTCCTGAAAAACAATCCAGTGCTCGAGAATGAAGGTTGACGCTGATCTGAACTTAGACGAAATCGACCGGATGATCCATGAACCGGCCAGGCTTGCGATCATAGTCTACCTCTCGATCCTGCGAGAAGCAGATTTTACCTATTTGCTACACAAAACCAAGCTCTCCCGGGGAAACCTCTCAGTGCAATTGACCAGGCTGGAAGAAGCAGGCTACATCGAGACCGAGAAGACATTTGTCAAGCGGGTGCCTCGCACCATGGTTACACTTACAGATAAAGGCAAGAAAGCATTGGCGCTGTATAAAGACAAGCTGAGGAGTATTCTGGAAACCACTTGCTAATCTTTAGTTCACCAGGACCAGTTTGCGATTGACACTTTGCTTATCTGCTTCTATCAATATAATATAGATTCCATTTGCTGCGGCTCTACCCCTTTTATCCTTTCCATCCCAATGGTAGTCATGATCCCCGGCTGAGAGATACTTATCAAAGGCAAGTTCTTTTACCAGTTGTCCCCTCAGATTAAAAACCAGGATCCGGCAAGATCCTGCCTGCTTGAGACTTACGCGGATGGTGGCAGAGCCTCTGCAAGGGTTGGGATATATCCTGGCCTCCGGCATAGCAGCCGGAACATATGCCTCATCCTGCACAGGGCTGGGCTCCTCAAAATAAGTCATGATCCCTCCCCATGTGCCCAACCAAAGCCTTCCATCAGCTTCATTTTGCAGAGCAGAGATCATGCTTCCCTGCAAGGGGGATTCATAAGCAGTTGACAGCTGCCAGTCGTTGCCATCAAAGATAGCGAGTCCGTTGTAGTATAGATTTACCCATACTCTGCCCATGGCATCACAGGCTATTTTGGAACTACCGGGGAAGGACTCCGAAATTGGTGAAGGAATGGGATAACCTGTCCACTCTGAATCCTCGAACCTGGCGATGAAGTTATAGAGCTGAGCCCAGATCCGATGCTGGGAATCTTCGCAGAGGCTCAAAAATTCATTGCTGTGATAAGGGCCGGTGTTGACGTGGAACATCGTCCAGTTACCATGATCATTGAGAGCCAGTCCGTTTTGAGTAGCTATCCAGACCCGTCCGGACTGATCAAGCAGAATATCCTGGATAGAATTTGATAGTAAAATAGAGTTTGCGGGAGTGTAGGCTTGCCAGGATGTTCCATCGAAGCTGAGCAGACCATGGGGCCCTCCCAGCCAAACCTGGTCGTTGTTGTCAATGGCGATATACCGGTAGGAGCGTTGCGGCATCAGGTCGAGCGGAGGCTCCAGATATGTCCATTGCCCCCCGGTATTCAGAACGATCCTGCTATCCTGCGCTATCCACAAGTTGCCGGCACTATCCACAGCCAGATCTTTGGTTCCATATTGCAGCCACGTATAGCTTGAAGACCCAAAACTTTGCCAGGAATTACCGTCAAAACAGCTGACCCCGTTTGAATTATGCCCCACCCAGAGCCTGTTCTGCTGGTCTCGCACAAAGGAAGTGGCATCACTTGGGTTGGCGATTTGATTGAGTCCCGAAATTGCGCTCAGATTACGATAAACATTTGTAGTCCCGAACCAGAGATTATTCTGAGCATCAGAGGCCATGCTGTAGATGCCGTCAGTATCAGCATTTGCATAATGATCCCGGTACAGGGTCCAGGTATTGCCAGTGTATTTATAAATGTCTCCATACATGGTTCCGGTATAAAAAGCTCCGTTGGCAGAGAGGGTTCCACACCTGAAATAATGCCAAATTCTGCCCAGGCCCGGATCAGGGATTTGAGTCCAGCTGCTTCCGTTGTAACGGCGAAGCTCGTCCCCTCCCACCCAGATATTTTGATTCTGATCCTGCAGAATATAGTAAATGCCATTCCAATGTGACCCGACCAGATTCCAGGCTCCGTTGTCGTAACAGACCAGATCGCCATAAGAACCTGAACAGGCAGCCCAAACCCTGTTCAGATGGTCGACAAGCACTGCAGTCACGTTAAAATTCTGCAAGCCAACTTCGAAGGCTGAATAGCGAACCCAGGAGACAAGATCGGTTTTGTAGAGACCGTTGTTTGAACCCAGCCAGAGAAAGCCCTGGGCGTCTTTGGTGATGGCGTTTATCACACCCGGAGGATAGAAAACAGCCGAGAGGTCATGATTTTGCCAGGTGGAAACCCCATCAAAGCTGACCAAGGCATTCTCTCCACCGATCCAGAGCACACCACTCGAATCGTAGTATAAGGAATAGATCTGGCTCATGGCGAGCCCGGAATTGAAGCTGTAGAATCTTTCTATGGCTTGAGTAGAAACGTTGATTCTAATCAGCCCGGGCGACCCGCTCAGATAGACATAATCGGGACTTGTGACCATCGGACTGTGACTGACAGGAGCATTATAAAAGTCCCAGAGGGGAGCCTGAGCACACAAGCCCGCGATGACCAGCAAGATCAAAATAGAGAGTAAACAACGCATTTTAACCTCCATCGTGCATTGAAGCAGCACTTTTTAACACGTTGCAATATATGTTCCTAACCTTACAAAAACAGTAATACTATACGTCTATCTGCCGGGGTCTCAGGACGGGATTAAAGTCATGGGACTCGCAGTATGTTGTAGAAATATTACCTTGGCTATCTTCTACTTGGTGATATGATTTGCAGGGGTTGAAGTCGAGGACGCGTAAGAGTTGACGAAACAATTGGTAATTGTATAGTACAGAGGTAGTCTGCAGAGTGATTGTGACTGGTATCTAGTGCGTCCACAACTCCAACGGGATCGTATCCACAAACCAGCGGGACCATTTTCAGCAGGATCAGCATCCTGCACTACCGTAGTGTTGCACTCCGGTGCGACGACATACTGCACATTCAGTTCGGAACGGAGTCCGAACCTACCTGAAATGCACAAGCTCTCCCGTGAGCAGAGCTCAGATAGTTTTCAAATCACGACAAGCCACAGACCTTAGTCTTGCCAGAATATCATTAGCTATTATGCTGCTGTACTCTGCATCATCACAAGTTTGGCAATTAAAAGTTTTACGGCCTTTCGGCATTGCTACTGAGCCATGAAGCCAGTTTTACTATTCGTCCCATTTCCGAGAACAGGATAGAGATCTGGATTTTCCCTTTTGTGACCTGCCATGCGTGCAGGGCAGATTCTTTAGCCTGAAAAATACTGACCAAGCGGAAGCCTATATTGTTGTTGCTGTTGGTCGCATTGTTGTTGTTCCGATTCGAAACCGTGCAGTTGTTGGCATTGTTGTTCCAGCTACCGCCGCGTTTCACACGGTTGGACCCGCTTGCTGATCTCTACCCCAGATGGATTTAATTAACATAGAGCTGCTTGCATAACCGATAAATCCCATTCTGCTACGTGTGCTTTGGTACAGGACCTCAGCGCCAATTTTATCTTGAAGATATGCCTGTTCGGTTTTTCCTATTCCCTTTAAACAGCGTTTCAGGTTTTCGCGGCGTATCCGCAGAAGTTTGGGAAAAATTCGGTAGCCCAAATAAGGGATGCCCTGATCAACTCTGTTGATCTGCATAGATTTGGGTTTGATGAATAGATCAAGCTGCTCCAGGACAAATATCTCTATTTGTTTGAGAGCTTGCTTTATATCCTGCGGGTCATTTGAAAACAAGATAAAATCATCCATATAGCGCAGATAAGCGTGAAAACCCAGAGCCTGTTTAACAAAATGATCCAGTTGATTCAAATAGATATTGGCAAAGAACTGAGAGGTAAGGTTACCCACCGGTAAACCCTTCTTTTCTTCCAAGCCCATGCTCGCTGTTTGGTTTGAAAGAATTATCCGGCAGAGCGACATCACTGCCGGGTCTTTGATCTTGCGGTTGATCAGCTTCAGCAAGATCTCGTGATTGATACTGGCAAAGTATTTCCGGATGTCCAGCTTCAAATACCATTTATAATGGCAGGTATAGTTTTGAGCTGCTTTCACAGCCAGATGCAAGCCTTTTTCCTTTCTGGTAGCATATGAATCCTTGATGAAAGAGGCTTCAAAATATGGTTCGATGATGTTTACCAATGCGTGATGCACCACTCTGTCGCGGAAAGCAGCCACGCTGATGATCCGCTCTTTGGGCTCTCTAATGAGGAAATACTTGTAGGGTTGAGGATGGTAACGCTCCTCAACCAGTTCTGCTTGCAAGTCAAACAGATATCTCTCACAGTTATACATCCACTCTGTGGTCTCAGCTTTGCTCTTCTTATGCTTGCAGGCTCTGATATAGGCAAGATAAAGGTTTGACCAGCTTGTAATCTGTTCATATAAAAAACCCACGCGTTTAGGCACTCTTCAGCCAGCCTCCCACCATTTTGCCGCTTTCGAGCAGTTCCCGGCTGACATACTCGTACTGACTTTCACTCAGACGCTGCATTTTGAAAGCCATTTGGATGAGAGCCCGCAGCACATCCAATTTGAGATTTATCTTCTGAAGTATCTCGCGTTTGGCTTGGCTATAAATGGCCTGTACTATGAGTTCCAGGATCTCGAGGCAGATATTATCGATCTTCTGGGCCAGAGAATAGCGCAGATTTTTGGGAAAACGTTCCGTTCGCGCCATGATCCAAGGCACAAGATCCAGCCATTTGACATACAAGGGATAGTTATTCTTGCTGTTCAAGCTCTGCCTCTTGCAAGATTCTGATGATCGCCTCACCATATTTATCAGCTTTAGCTTTCATGCCTTTGATAGCTGCGAAATCTGCCTTCGCTGCGGGTTGCCGCTTAACTATATCATGGAGCTGAGAATTATACATGATGATATAGGCGGGGATACCTTCATTGGCAGCCAAGTCATTACGCCAGTCCCTCAGCTTATCATACTGCGCCTTTTCCAAGCTGCTCAGATCTTCCAGATTGGTTTGGCCCCGGGCTTGCTTACGGCTATGAAATTCGATAAAAAAAGAGTAGTAGATCTCTCCATTACTGTTGATAAACTCCTTGTCGATGCGTACAATGTTCTGCTCCGCGCAAAACTTGTTGAATTCATCGTCTTCAAAACGTCCGGTATCCCGATCGAAACGTACTAAGAGCAATTTGAACATCATACTCCTAAAGATCAGTATTCAGGAGAGCAGGGGGATCAATCCCCCTGCACCCCCTATATTCAGGTCATTTCAGGCTTCTCCCCTTCGCCCTGAGAAAGCAAAAGGCAAAAAGGACAAAAAACAAAAATCAAGGGGAAACCCT
>JAKLEY010000121.1 GCA_022711455.1 Candidatus Cloacimonadota bacterium | reverse complement strand
AGCTCTGAGCCTGGCCTGTGCTTCCAAGCGTTCTCTCTGGTCCAGAGGATCGTTGAGTTCGCTAAAGGCATTGGAAAATTCATTACCGGCGATGAAGAGCTCAAATCTGTCTGCCAATAAGGGATCATCCGGCTTGGCCTTGGCCAGGGGTGAGATCTCCTTGGGAAAATCACAGACAAAGGTGGGCTGGATCAGTTTGGCTTCTACAAAATGTTCAAACAGCAGAGCGATCAGCTTGCCCAGTCCGGCTCCGGCAGGAATCTCGAGCTTGTGATCTCTGCAAAAGCTCCCGGCTGTTTCAAAACTGAGCTCATTGGCTTTCAAACCCGTGTGTTCACAGACCAGATCGGTCATGGACGCGCGTTTCCACTGGCCCAGAACGTTCACATCATGACCGTGATAATGATAGACAGCTTTGCCCACCACGTTCTGCGCCAGATGCTTGAACAGCTTTTCACAAATATCCATCATCCCGTTCAGATCAGAATAGGCCTGATAAAATTCCATCAGAGTGAATTCCGGATTGTGAGTGCGGTCCATCCCTTCATTGCGGAAGTTCTTGCCGATCTCATACACCCGCTCAAAACCGCCAACGATCAGGCGTTTGAGATAGAGCTCGGTGGCTATCCGAAGATAGAGATCGATATCCAGAGTGTTGTGATGTGTGATAAAGGGACGCGCGTTCGCCCCGCCATAGAGGGGCTGCAGGATAGGGGTCTCGACTTCGATATAACCCAGCTCGTCCATAAAGCCACGGATGGCACTGATGATGCGGGAGCGCAGCTCGAAGACCTTGCGGTTGCCGGGATTTAGCAGAAGATCCAGATAGCGTTTGCGATAACGCAGCTCGATATCGGCAAACTCGTCATAACGCACTGCTTTGCCGTCCACGATCTTTTCCTTTACTGTGGGGATGGGGCGGATGTTTTTGCCCAGGAGAGTGATCTCAATCACCCGGATGGAGTATTCTCCGGCCTGAGTAAAGAACATCGTGCCGCGAACCTGCACGAAATCTCCGGCATCACAGAGCTTGAAGATCTCATAGTTGTCCACACCGGTGATATCCTGCTGGACATAGATCTGGAGCTTGCCGCTGCTGTCTTCGATATTGCCGAAACCCAGCCTGCCCTGTCGTCTCATGGCAATAAGACGACCGGCAAGGCAAAGCTCCTGTGCTGATTGGATCCAGCTGTCCTTATCCTGCAGAACTTCGGCGATCATGTGACTGCGTGAGGACTGCACCGGATAGGGCTGGATGCCCAGCGCTCTTATCTTTTCCAGCTTCTCTTTGCGAAGCTTGATGAACTGGTTTTGATTAGGCTGCATCAGTTTGGATCGGTTTATAAGTCTTTGAAAGGATTATCTTCGCTGGTTGCAGGCTTCTGATTTGCGTATTTTCGCCATTCTTCGTCAGACCGACCGCGTCCGCCGCTCTTGCGGGGGCCTCTGGAAGGATCATAGGGGCGTTGCTCTCTGGGGAATTCATCGCGCTGACGTGGCTCGATCACTTCATCCGGACCGCGGTCTGTATAGTCCAAAGTTATCCTGTGGCTGTCTCTGTCGATGGCAGTAACCATCAGTTTCACCTGATCTCCGGTTTTGAAGTTGTCGGTCTTGCGAACTCTGGAACGGGGCAGCAGGCCGGTGACGCCTTCAGCAATGGAGACGAAGATACCGAAATTGGTGGAACTTTCAACGATTCCGTCAAACGGAGCGCTGATCTGGACGATACTGTCGATCTGATCCCAGGGATCTTCCTGCAGGGCTTTCAGCGAGAGGGAGATCTTTTGGGTGTCATTGTCGATACGCAGCACCTGAACTTCCACAAAATCGCCTTCTTTGAGGACTTCACGGGGATGGGAGATATTGCGGTTACGGCTCATTTCAGAGACGGGGATCAGACCCTCGACTCCGGGTTTGAGCTCGGCAAAAGCTCCAAAATTGTGCAGACGCAGGATGCGGCAGTTGATGCTGTCGCCTTCCTTGATCTCGGTCATGGCCTGAGTGAAAGGATTGTCCTGCAGGGCTTTTTGGGAAAGAGAGATCTTATCCCCTTTGATATCAAGGATCTTGACTTCCACTTCCTGGCCGATCTTCAGGTTGTCCTGAGGTTTGACCACATGGTGCCAGGATATTTCTGAAACGTGCATCAGACCTTCGACTCCGCCCAGATCAACGAATGCGCCAAAGGTGGTCATCCGCATCACGGTGCCGGTAACGATGGCTCCGACTGTCAGTTTTTCCATGGCAGCAGCCCTTTTCTCAGCCATCAGGCTTTCTTCCAGCTGACGGTGTGAAACCACAACGCGACGGCAGTTTTCCGAGCATTCGATCACTATGAAATCAAGTGTTTTACCAATAAACACACTGGGGTCTTCCACCATGCGGGCTGAGATCTGAGAGCTGGGGCAAAAGGCACGAGCTCCCAAAATATCGACGTTAAACCCGCCCTTGGTGACAGAATAGATCTTTCCGGAAGCCGGGATTTTCTTCTCGTAGGCATCACGGATAGACTGTTTGTCCACATATTGCTTGGTAAGACTCTTGCCAACGACGTAGCCCTGCTCGTTTTGGTCCACAATATAGCCCTTGAGCAGATCGCCGACGGCATAGTTCAGAACGCCTTTTTCATCGGAATATTCGCCGATTTCGGCATACGCGTCAAATTTGCCACCGAGGTTCACGATGATATTGGTCTCGTTGATCGCCACGATCGGGGCTTCGACGACATCGCCCTTTTTAATTTCTGTTGTGTTTTGAAAGGATTCTTCGAGCATCCGAAGATATTCTTCTTTCAGTTCTTTCATTGCAACTTTGTTGCTGGTTTCACGCACCTTGTCTGACATAAGTAACTCCTAACGACTTTTCAAAAAGCCACACTTTCCAAACTGCTTATTTTGTAAAGCACTATTTTTGATGAGATTGAATTCTATAGCTCATCAAGCTCGCTTTGGCGGCAAAAAAACTTCGCTTGACTAATCCTGAGGGCTTCATAAACTGGTAAAATCACAGATTTTTGAGGTATTATGAGCTGGATTATCGGTAGCCTGGGCAAAACCAAGGCAGCCCGGGATTATGGCAGGAGCTGTCCAACCGAGCCAAAAATCTCTTTCAATACTGACCGGATCAGGATCTGGGCGGGGGGAATTGACAGCACTTTCAGATTCGGAAAGCTCGCCAGCGGTGACGAGTATTACGTTCTGGGCTATGCCGTTCAGGTGATCGGAAGCTCCTATTACTCTATCACAGACTGGGATGGCATCCTGAGCGATGAATCCAGGATATCCTCTCTGGACGGGCATTTCCTGATCATCATCAACAACGGGAAGGAACTCAAAGTTTACAATGACCCCCTGGGAAAACGCGGCCTCTATATTGTTGAAAACGAGGAAGAGATATTCTTCACCAGCTCGCTGTCTGCTCTCAAAGAGATCAAGCATCCCCAAATCGATTATAGCGAGTTTGGGGTTCACTGGCACACCAGATTTCCTCCCTCCAACGACAACTACAGCCCGGCTCTGAACTGTCCTTACAGAGGAGTTCAAACCCTTGGCACCGGAGCCAAAGCCATTCTGGGAGACACGGTTTGCATCACAAACACTCTGCTCTCCCCCGCAACAGAATCCAAAGATATATATCAGCTCATGGAGAGCTTCAGTCTGCTGCCTGTCAGCCAGTCCCAAAGAATGGCAATCGGGCTTTCGGGAGGGATGGACGTGCGCCCCCTCCTTGCAGTCTATCTGAAAGCGGGGACAGAGCTTACGGCAGTAAACTATGGCAATGCCGACAGCATGGATTTCAGAATCGCAAAGCAAATGGCTGAGGATCACAATATGCCATTCCGGCATGTTTCCTACGAGGAGGCAGAAGCTGAAGACAGCTGGGAACAAGCCTGTGTGTTTATGCAGAACAGAGGCCTCAGCGCAAATCCCGCCAATGCTCCCTATTCAGGGTATTATAAGATCGTAGCAGAATTCGCGGATTGCTTTGTGAGCGGATTCTTTGGAGAATTATTCCGTTTCCGCTTTTTCGTGGCTCATCTGGCCAGCCTCCTGAAAGCCCGGAAGCCTGTTCTTCAGGACTTGGCAGGCTATCTCTACAAAATCCCGCCCCCCATCTTCCAGCCTGAAATCCAGCAGCAATTACACAAGGGATTTATCAGCAACCTGAAAGCCTCCTTTGAAACCATGCCCAGTGCCAAAGGAATGCTCAATCCCTTGTGGTTCAATCTCTTTTTGGCGCGTTATCTCCCCGCAACTGCCACCGGAGCCATTCTGAACGATCTGGATCAGGTGCTGCTGGATCACATGCCCTGGCTCCAGGCTGAGATCATCAAGCAACACTGGCAGAACGGTTTCACCTTCCAACTGGGAGAAGGGGTTCACCGCGTATTGCTGAAACGAAACTTCCCCGCTCTGGAATCATATCCCCTTGCTCTGGCTGATATAAGTGCCCCCTATTATTACAGGCAATATATGGTCAAGCTCAAGATGTGGTCCTATTACAAAACTCACCCCCTCACCCGCGAGAACAGGCTGGATCGCTTTCTCCAGAACAATAAGGAAGCCGTCCTGGATCTTTTCAATTCCTCTAAGGTTCAAACAAACGCCGCCTATAACCTGAAAGAGATCGATAGCTATCTTAGCCATTACTACAAGGGTGATGGAGGCTATCGTCAGGCTGTGAATACCTGGCTGGCCTATGAATTGGGAAAATAACCCAGTGACAAGAGCTCCGGATAAGGACTTTCCACGATTCGCTTGACAAGGGACGGCTGTTAAATTCCGATACTCTTTTGGAAGAATTTTGATGAAAGAAAAGCTCATTCTGCTCACAATCTGCCTGGTGCTATCCTGCCTGGTGCTGCTGTCTCAGACAGCCAGCCCGGTGTTTGCTTTGCTCGCGGATAGCCTGGGTGGCACGGACAGCCTTTTGGTCAAAACTGATTCCCTGTTCTACAGCGCGGATTCGATCTATTATCATCAGGCCACGGAAGAGATCTTTCTTTACAGAAACACCAGCGTCAGCTACCAGAATTCCAGTATCGCATCCGACAGCCTGCATCTGGATCTAAAGCGAGAGCGTGCCTACAGCAGCGGTCCCACCGTGATGCAGGACGCGGATCAAATCCTCCTGGGCACCGGAGTCAGCTACGATATCGCAAGCCAGGAAGGCATCCTCAAAGACGGACGCAGCAAGCTGGACAAGGGTTTCTATTACGGCGCGGAAGTCCGCAAGGTCGGAGCGGACACCTATGATGTTGATAATGGAAGCTTTACAACTTGTGACGACATCGATCCCTGCTTTTGGTTCTCGTCTTCTAAAATGCGAATCTACCGCAGCGACAAAATTGTCGGCAAACCCGTGATCGCATACGTGAACAAGTTTCCAGTCTTCTATTTCCCCTTCGTGACCATCCCTTTGCGCCGGGGCAGGCATCCCGGTTTTCTGATCCCCGAGCCCGGATATAACACCGTGGACGGCAAATACGTCAAAGACATCGCCTGGTATTATCCTTACAAAGACTATGCGGATGTGATTTTGGGTTTTGATCTGAAAGAGAAAACGGGCTGGAAACTGAAGCTGGATAGCGATTATACCAAACGCTACTTTTTCAATGGCTCATTCAATGCGTCATATAACAGGAGCATAGCGGACGATGCCGTGACCAACGACTGGGCTATCCGATCCGTACACCATCAGGAACTGGGCAATAAAGCCACTCTGGATGCAAATATAGATTTCATCACCAACAAACGCGTCTGGGAAAGCAGCGGAGACATCGACGAAAGCCTGGCGCAGCGCGTCTCCTCCTCTGTGTCCTATCGCCAGCCGCTACTCTCCAACTATCTGAACGTGGGATCGACCTACACTCAGGATCTGATCAACGACCGCGTCTATCTCAACCTGCCTTCAGCCTCATTATCCATCCCCACGCGTCCCGTTTACGAATTGTTTTACAAGACGGACAGAACAGTCGACAATTGGTGGAGCAATCTGGCCTGGAACTATTCTGTGCGTCTTGATCACACCGGGCAGGTGAACGATCCCAGTCCCTCTCTGCAAGATCTGATCTGGGCAAACCGTAAGGACCCCTCAGACAGCACTATGGTTTTGGCAGAGCATCATGCCGGAATCAATCACCGTCTGGGTCTATCCTATAATTGGAAAGCTCTGGGTTGGCTCAATCTGCGCCAGGGAGTGGACTACAATGAAAGCTGGTTCGATCGGGATAAAAACGGCGATAAATTCGTGCGCGCGGCAGATTATAACGCCTATTTCAACAGCAGTTTCAACCTCTATGGGATGAAGAATTACAATGGCTATATCCGTTCCATACGCCACATCATGACCCCTGCCGTGGGGATCAGTCTGGCTCCCGATTTTACGGACAACGATATCTACTATTCCTTTGGTGGGATAGGAGTTTCCAGTGCTGAGAAGACTGCCAACCTGAGCCTGGCTTTGGATCACAAATGGCAGCTCAAATATGGCAAGGGTGACCTTAAGCAAGCAAAAAAGATCAACGATATTTTCGCTCTCAGCAGCCGGGTCAATGCCAATCTCTTTAAGGAAGAGAAAGCTTTTGGAGCGATTGCGCACAATCTTTCTTTCCGTCCGGGTGCGATCAGCTTTCCTGATCTGAAGCTGAATTCCGGGGGCTTCAGTTTGAAAGGGATAAAGCTTAGCTATTCCGCCACTTATACAATGAGTCAGGATCCCTACAAAGTTAGCCTCGCGGATCCATACTTGCGTAATCACAGGCTGTATCAAACCGTTAGCCTGGGGGGCACTGCCCCTTATACCACTTACTTTCCCCGGGTCAAGAACGATCTCTTTAATGC
>JAKLEY010000120.1 GCA_022711455.1 Candidatus Cloacimonadota bacterium | reverse complement strand
TAGGGGTCACCGGAATCCGTGTTAAAGACCAGCTCTTGCCTGCCTTTCCCTTTCAGGATCAGGGCAGCAGGCTCCAAAACACAGCTCTCCACGGAGAAATCTCTATCTTTGCAAAACTGCACCCAGTCCCGAAGTATGCGATAATCCATCAACTCCCCTTTTTTTGATTTGCCTTGACAGCATTTCGGTGTATCTAATTTTTAGACCACACTATAAAATCAATGTAAGGAGTCAAGTATGAAAGCTTCATCCTGGATAATAATCGCCATCCTGGCAATCGCCGCTATCGTTTTAGGCGTGCTCTGGAGCGGCTCGAACGGTAAGGTGAAGGCTCTGGAAGAGCAGAATAAGAAGATCACCAAAGAATATGAAGTTGCCACGGCGACTCTTAACGACATCCAGTCCAGCCTGGACAGCCTGGATAAAGACCTGCTGGGCACGATCTCCGCCGATGGCGAAATGCCCGGAACCGCGCAGGACAGACGCACCAAACTCCTGGGAAATATCGCCTCCATGCGCAATCAGATCGAAACCGATAAAAAGAAGATCAGCAGCCTGGAAGCACAGCTCGCTGCCTCCAAGGGACAGCTGAAGGGCGTGCAGGCCATGATCGATAAACTGAAGAGTTCCGTTGCCGACAAAGAGAGCATCCTCGCTCAGCTGCAGGCTAAGCTGAACACAATGAACGAAACTCTGGAATCAGAACGCAGACTCTCTGCCGAGGAAATTGCGCTGCGGGAACGCACCATCGCCAGCAAGGAAGGCCAGCTCACGGAGCAGGAACAGGCCATGAACACAATGTATTACATCGTGGGTACCCGCAAAGACCTCATTAGCAAAGGCATAGTGGATCGTAAAGGCGGCCTCCTGGGCATTGGAAAAGTGTCCACTGTGAACGCCAAATATGACACCTCCAAATTCACTATGTTCAACCTGCTGGATACACAAACCATCACCTTTGATGCCACCAAAAACGGTTACAGCCTGCTTTCAGACCAAGCTGCAGCCTCCTACAAAGTCGAACGCAGCGGAGGAAAAAACATTCTGACGATCACTGATCCCCAGAGCTTCCGCCGGCATAAATATGTGGTGATTGAGCTTAGATAGTAACGAGTAACGAGTGACGAGTGACGAGAGCGCGCTGCTCTCGTCACTTGTCACTGTTGAACAGCTATATAGAGGGCAGTTGCCAGTTTCACGAGGTTATCATCAGTGGCTTTGAGGCGATCGGAGAGGACCTGAGCGATGTTTAGTGTGATCTGATAAGCCACGGTGGAATCCTTGAGGGCAATGGTGTCAAAATCAGCTTTGGAGAGTGAATACAGGCTGCAATCGGTATACGCGATCACGTTCGCCGTGCGGGGGGCGTGGCCCAGAATCCCGTTTTCACCAAAAGTCGGCAACAGCTCCGCGTCCAGAGTAGCCAGCACTTTCTCATTACTTGAGCTCTCCCCTATGCCCTTTACCAGTTCTTTGGTGACGCGCACCTTACCCTCCACAAGCAGGAAGAAAGTATCTCCCAGGCTGTCGTCACGCAGGATATGATCCCCTTTTTTATAGGTGCAGAGTTTCAGGATCGGTGTCAGCAGGCTGAGGTGTGCTTCATCCAGCCCTGAAAAGATGCGCACTCGCTTTAAAATCTCAATATCGATCATCTTCACCTCAGATCAGGATAGCATGGTCAGATTCCTGAATAATGCTCTCACGAGGTGGGTTCCAACGGATGTTTGCCTTATCCCCGGCCTTTAAGCGCTGGGAATTTGCCAGAGTGTTCTTGATAAACTGATCGATGGCAGAAGAATTATCCGAGAAAATGGAATCAAGCTCCAATTCACTTTCTTTGGTCATCAGTCCGATCAGGAGCCGCTTTTCATCTCTGTAGATCTTATCGAAGACTTCACCAAAGGTCCTGCCGATAAATTCCTGAGCGATGGGACAGGTTTGGATCTGGGTTTGAGAGGATTTGAGCAGCTGGCTGTAGATGTTTAGGCTGCAGTTTTCAGAGATATTATTCGCCAGCAGATACCCGCCCAGATCATCATAGATGATGATATTACTGATGCCGACCCGCTCCAGCAGATTGCGGTTTTCGGGATTGAGCAGCTGGACCGTGACCTTTTTCTTGCCAACCAGATAGTGGACTGAATTTGCCACAATGATACTGCGATCATCAGCGGCATGGTTCTCCAGATTTTGATCTGCCAGAATGATCACCTGAGCGGCTGTAGAGATCGAGGCCCGTTTCAATACATCCTCGTTTGTGGCCTCTCCTCTCACAAAGCGCATGCGGATGGAGCTGTACTGGCTTTCGATGGATTCAAAGAACTCCTGGCTCTGATTGGTGATCAGGCAGATCTCCAGCTCGGTTTCATCCTTCTCCACCAAGGCTTTCAGCAGTGCTTCGGCTGTGTTGTTCCAGCCACAAATGACGATATGTCCATGAGTTTTCAGTTGTTTCAATCCTTTTGCTCCTTTGAGCCTGTCTTCCACAAACAGAGAAGCGATCAGACCCGTAAATACCGACAATAACGTAAAACCCGTGATGATCAGGGCTATACCCACAATCCTGCCATAAGGCGTGAGCGGAACTTTATCTCCGTAACCTACTGTGGCAACGGTTACCACTGCCCACCAGATCCCCTCCCAAAAGCTGCCTATGGACAGGCTGCTTGTCCCTCCGGCTTCGAATCTCCAGACCAGGAAAGAGCTGAGCAGGAGCAGGACAAAGATGATCAGGCAGACATAAAAGAAACGGCTGAACAGCTTCCGGTTATCCGCGTTGAGCCAGCTCACGCGGTTCAGGTATTTTTGAAAACCGGACTTTCTGCGCTGCCGGAAGATCGCCATTATAATGCCATTATTATCAGATAGATAATCATGTTTGAAATGCCGATCAGGAAGTTGATCGCCAAAAAGGTGAGCAACAAGGGTTTATATACATACTTACGGAAATAGCCGTAGAAGAATTCTATGGAGAATTGGAAATCATAATCATCTATCCGGTGTTCGATCCTCCACTCCTCGATCAGATGCGGAACCGTCTTGCGCAAGATACTGCTGGCTATACCCTTTGCCATGTCGGAAAGTTTGCTGTGGATCTTTGCCTTGAAGGACGAAGGCATGAAGCCCCATTCATCGATGAAGCTGGTCTTTTCCCAGATCGTGTCATAGATCATTTTTTCCCAACGTGCCAGATATCCGTTTTTATTTGCAGTGCTCTCTGCCTGGCGCAGATAATCATGCAAAAGATCACGCGCTTTGGAAAAAAGCCAATCCCGCTTGCGCACCAGGAAACCTGGGGTTAGAGGAACCTTCCAGCCGAAGATCTTGCGCTGCCGCGCATTGAAGAGAAACCACTTCAGCAGATAAACCAAGGACAGACCTATGGCCACATTCCATAGGATAAAGATCAGAGATTTGAGAAATATCATTAAAATCCTCCTCCTGCTCCCCCACCACCTGAACGGCCTCCTCCGAAACCACCAAATCCGCCAAATCCACCGAAGCCTCCGCTGGATCCACCACTACTCCCGCCTCCCCTGGAACCGCCGCCCCAGGATCCTCCGCCTCCATTTCCTCCCATCATGAACATCCAGAACAAGATCTCCAGGATCTTGCCCCGGGTGATGATCACCAGAAAAAGGAAGACGATGAACATCGCTGCCAAACCCTTGCCACCGGATGTATTGGCAGAACGCTGGCTATAGTCGGACATGCCTGTAAGGGTGACGCCCTTTTCCTGAGCGACCAGAGACAACAGTCTCAATGAACCTTGCATAAAGGCCTGATCCCAGTCTTCCGAACCTTTGGGAAGCAGATCCCGCATAGCCCGATAAGCTTCTCCGGCTTGAATGTCTGTGATATAGCCTTCGGAGCCGTAACCGACCTCGATCTTGATCCGGCGTTCGGTCAATCCCAGCAGGATCAGGACTCCCTCATCCTTGCTGTTGCCTATCTTCCAGGCCTCCCAGAGTTTGGTGGCATAAGTTTTTTCGTCCAGGCCATCCAAAGTCTGCACAATGGCAATGGCAAACTCCACATCTGTCTTTTCTTTCAGTTCGATCGCCCAGTCGTTGATCCTGACCTTAGTTTCTTCCTGCAGTAAACCCGCAAAATCATTCACATAGCCAACGGGCTGAGGAAAGACCGGATCTGCGGCATAGAGGCCAAAAGCCACTGTGATCAGCAGAATCAGACCAAGCAGTTGCTTATAAGCCATTAAGGATATGCCCCATCTTGTCTTTCTTGGTCTGCAGATAGGCCAGATTATCTTCTCCGGGATTGATCTCGATCGGGACGCGTTCCACGATCTCGAGGCCATATCCCTGCAGACCAATGATCTTCTTGGGATTATTGGTGAGCAAGCGAATCTTCTTCAGCCCCACATCTTTGAGGATCTGAGCTCCGATCCCGTAATCACGCAGGTCAGCTTCAAAACCCAGATCCAGGTTGGCCTGAACCGTATCCGCGCCATTATCCTGCAAGTGATACGCCTTGATCTTGTTCAAGAGGCCGATCCCTCTGCCTTCCTGACGCATATAGAGGATCACACCCCTGCCTTCACGCGCGATCATCTCAAAAGAACGCCTGAGCTGAGCACCGCAATCACAACGCAGGGAATGCAGCGCGTCCCCGGTCAGGCATTCAGAATGCACGCGCACCAGAATGGATTCATCTTTAACGATAGATCCCATGCTGAGCACAATGTGATATTCATCAGTGACGGTGCTCTTGTAGGTCATGATGTCAAAATCACCGAATTCTGTGGGCAACTTGGCCTTGGAGACCATGGTCACCAGACGTTCCTGATGTCTGCGGTAGTCGATCAGATCAGCGATGGTGATGATCCTGAGAGAGTGTTTTTTGGCAAAGGGAATCAGGTCATCCAGCCTTGCCATCTCACCATCTTCACGGATGATCTCACAGATCGCACCAACGGGGTTGAGTCCTGCAAGTTTGGCCAGATCTATTGCTGCTTCAGTGTGCCCCGCCCTGCGTAGCACCCCTCCCTTTTCACCCCGCAGGGGGAAGATATGACCCGGCCGCATGAATTCTTCCGAGCGGGCATAGGGATTGGCCAGGGCATTGATGGTGAGCGCGCGTTCAGCAGCTGAGATTCCCGTAGTTGTTCCACTCACGGCATCAACCGAAATAGTGAATTTGGTGCCATGCCGGTCTGAATGTTCAGTGGTCATCAGCGGAATGTCCAGCTCTTCCAGTTTGGCTTCATCCATGGGAACACAGAGCAGTCCTTTGCCGTGTGTGATCATAAAATTTACGTGCGCGGGAGTGACGAGATCCGCTGCCATCAACAGATCGCCTTCGTTCTCACGGTTTTCGTCGTCGACCACCACAATCATCTCTCCGGCTTTGATCGCCCGGACAGCGTCTTCGATGGTGCTAAAAATTCGTTCTTCCATTTATCTCTCTTACCAAGTTTTATTAGATTCCAGCAGCTTATCCAGATCCAGAGGATCGTCTGCCAGACCAAAATTGCTTTCCAACCATGACAGGCTATACATAATATCTTCCGGAATAGCCGAACAGACATCAATTAATTTGCCACTCACAGGGTGAGTGAATTCCAGACGCCAGGCATGCAGAGCCTGACGCAGGAGGTGAGTTGTCAGCAGATCGGTGACTTTCTTTTTCATGTTTTCGGGAACCAGAGAGTGCACGTAGCGCCTGGTATTATAGAGCAGATCGCCCAGCACAGGCATGTTCCGATGGGCAAAATGCACTCTGATCTGATGCATGCGTCCCGTTTCCAGATGAACTTTCAGCAGGGCAAAATAGTGAAAGGTCTTGATGGTCTTGTAATGCGTGAGCGACCATCTGCCTTCATCAGCCACCACCATTTTGCGGGGATTGGAGATGCTGCGGGTGATGCAAGTCTCGATTGAATCCTCAGGTGGATCCGGCACTCCGGTGCTGATCGCGAGATAGGTTTTTGTGATCTCCCGCCGGGCAAACATTTCACTGAGCAGAGCTTGCGTTGCATCATTCTTGGCGATGATCATCAGCCCTGAGGTTCCCCGGTCCAGCCGGTGCACAATTCCGGGACGGTTGACCTCGCGCCCTGATGAAAGCTGCGAGCCGAAATGCCAGACGATCGCATTGACCAGGGTTTGATCCGGGTTTCCAAAGCCGGGATGCACGATCATCCCTGCAGGTTTATCGATTATTGCCAGGTCTTCATCTTCGTAGACGATATGGAGCGGGATCTCCTGTGCAACGATTTCGGTGGGCTCAGGATCCGGCAGGTTCAGATCGATCTCGTCCCCCGGCTCCAATTGATAGCTCTTTTTGACCGGAATCAGATTCACCAGGATCCTGTCTTCGGCAATCAGACGCTCGATGAAGCTGCGTGAATACAGTTCCTGTATCCTCATCTCCACCAGAAACTTATCTAACCGGTACTGTTCTTCCCGGTCATAGATGATCTTAATTCTTTGGGGTTTCATTGCAGCGTCCGAGGATGAACACGGCACCCGAGGACATTCCTTTGCGATTGCGCACGATTGAGCCATTCACGATCAGGCATCTGGTTCCGCTGGCGTCGCTGATCCGGTTGTCATACAGATTGTTTCCGTAACGCAGGGAATCCAGTATCGTATCAAACAATCTGCGGTTGAAATCCTCTTTGAAGATCAGTTCGTTGAGGTTGCTCATCTCGTTGATAGAGGGATAGTCTTTGCGGAACGATTCGTTGCAGTAGATCACGTCTCCATTGTTCGAAGTGATGATGACGTGATCTGAGATCAGGTTGATCAGCTGTTGAATTCTCTGATGATGCTCAAAGATCTTGTCGGCTTTGACCTGATCGAATCTTCCGATGATCACCAGCATCTTCTGCAGCGAGAGAATGAGATCCTGAATGTCTTTATCCTGATCATACATTGAGGAATCGATGTCGATATTGTAATTCCCGTTTGATATCTCGTCGACTATGCTGTGCAATTCCTTGATCGCTTTGTGGGTGCGGAAGGGGATATAGTTATACATCACAACCAGATAGACAAAGATGATAAAGACGAAGATCGTGATGATCGATTGCATGTCGCTCACCATGGTCTGAAGCTTTGCCGTGTT
>JAKLEY010000012.1 GCA_022711455.1 Candidatus Cloacimonadota bacterium | reverse complement strand
TGGGGTTGGTTTCGATAAACATCACATCATTGAGCTTCAGCAGCTGACGGTGTTGCCGCGCGGCAGCCTCAAAATTTCCGCTCAAACAGCTGTTCATAAGCTCGCTCATCAGCCCGGGAGCCACGTTTGCGGTCACCGAGATCGTGCCTCTTGCTCCAATGGCAAAGAGGGGATAATTGAGCGCGTCTTCGCCGCTCAGCAAAACGAAACCTGCAGGGGCGTCCCGGATGATCTGAGTGGCTTGCACCAGATTGGCACTGGCTTCTTTGATCGCCACAATGTTTGAATGGCGCTCTGCCAATTGAATCGTTGTGGCGGCAGTCATATTCACTCCGGTGCGGCCCGGAACGTTGTACATGATGATCGGGATGTCGACCTTTGAGGCAACAGCGCCAAAGTAATCCAATAGACCGTTTTGGGTGGGTTTGATATAATAGGGAGTGATCACCAGCGCATAGTCCGCGCCCAGTTCTTTGGCTCTTTGAGTGTTGGAGATCGTCTGATGCAGATTGTTCGTTCCGGTGCCGATCACGATCGGAACCTGACGGTTGATCTTTTTGATCGCGAAGCGCAGGAGCGCGTCTTTTTCGTCCGAAGCCAAACCTGCTGTCTCCGCGGTCGTCCCCAGCAGCACGATGCCGTGAGTGCCGTTATCCAGATGATATTGGATCAAACCCTCCAGCGCGGTATAATCGATCTCACCGTTTTTGAAAGGGGTCACCAACGCGACGAATGAACCTTGCAGCATATATCCTCCCGGATAGTATTAATCTTTTGTTTTCATCTCTTTTGGGGACGAACTCCGTCCCGCCATAGCAAAGAACAAGTTTCATTCCAAACAATCAAAAGCTTGCAAAACAGTCAATGTTTTTGTGTAGTGTACCGGCGCTCGCCGTAGCGCCGAGGTGTAGAGCAGCATGCCGATGCTGCTGAAGTGGTGAAGTGATGTAGTGGCGCTCTCCGAAGCGCCGAAGCTATGTCGTGATGAAGTTCAGAAATAGAACGCAGATGACCGGATCGACAGGATCAACCGGATTTTCCTGATAACACGAATCTACACGAATACTCACGAAAACTCTTTGGTTCAAAACGTTAAAACGCTAAATCGCTAAGACCCTACAACGCTAAAACGCTAAATCGCCATAACGATCCGGTCATCTGCGTTCCATAAACCCCGGCAAAAAAAACTTCTTGACGTCCAGACAAATACACCCACCCTTGCGTGACAGTCCTACAGACCCTATATTGAGCATAACTTTACTGGTTTGAACCTAACTCATATAAAGGAGAACGTCATGAAAAAACAAATTCTGTTTGTCATCATCCTGATGCTGGGTCTCGGAGCCCTCTGCGCGTATCAATCCAATTCCATAGGCCTCTTCACTCCCTCCAGTCTGGATAACCTTCAGGGAGAGCTGGGTCTCGCCCACAACTTCTACGGGCAGTTCAATCACAAGCCCCTGGATACCTTTTTGGGATCCAGCATGGGCGCGAACGTCAATCTCAGCTACCGGCAGCACCTCGTTTTGGGCACCGAAGGCAAGATCAGCTACACCAGTTCGAACAAGAAGTATGAACTCGGCGGAGCCTGGCGTTATTACAAAGAAGAAGCACCGGTCAAGGTCCAGCTCGATCTCACGGCTGCTTCTTTCATCAAAGAGATGTCCACCAAGCGTACAACAGATTTTGGGGCCATGCTCTCCGTGCAAAACAAACCTCTGATGGACCGCCTGATCTTCACTCTTAATGCGGGCTATAACACCTATTATCAAAGGCTTGCAACCGGGGTCGGCGCTCAGGTCATGCTGACCGATGACCTCAGTCTGCAGGGTGAATTCTATCCCTTGCTGGATGATACAAATTCCTCCGATAACTTCTATGTGGTGGGTCATAAGAGTGCTTTCGCGTTCGGACTGGCCTACGATCTCTATGGCCATACCTTTGCCTTCAACCTCGGCAACGATCCCTATCACCACGACACCGTGGGCCACGCTTTGGGAACGTACACCAAAGGAGTCCTCAGCCTGGGATTCAATATCAAACGCAGATTGTAGATTAGATAAGTAACAAGTGACGAGTAACGAGTGACGGGAGAGCGCCTCCTGTCACTTTTCATCTGTATTAACTGATCCTAACTGGCTTAGTAACAGTTTTATCACAAGCTGGAAGAGACAGGTTGACTCAAATACCCTTGAGTTTAGCGTTATAATTCCTCAAAACACCCTTGAGTTTGATCTGATTTTCTATCAAAACACCCTTGAGTTTAGCAGATTGGGCAGAAAAAAGCTTGACAGCAAACTTGCTTAGATTCAAGTGACCTAATAATCTTATGGAGTAGTATGGTGTTTTATCGCAAAGTTGTCTCAGATATGGAAGCCTGGTCCAGATCAGCTTACCGTAAGTCTCTTATTCTAAGAGGAGTCAGACAGGTTGGAAAAACAACCGCGGTCCGCATGTTCGCGGAACAATTCGACACCTACATAGAACTGAATCTGGAAGACGAGCAGGATCGCGAGCTGTTTATAACCGCAACGGACGTTGTCACTTTGATGAACCTTATCAAGCTGAGGAAGAACATTAGCTCGACAACAGGCAGGGTATTGCTGTTCATAGATGAGATACAGTATTCCTCCAATGCCATGCTGAGCCTCAGGTATTTTTACGAAAGAATGCCCGAGCTTTTTGTGATTGCGGCCGGTTCATTGTTGGAAGCATATCTGAGCAAAGAGAGGATGGAGGTATCGGTTGGCAGGATCGAGTATCTGTGGGTCTATCCTTTGGATTTCGATGAATATCTGCAGGCTGATCATGAAGCGCAATTGCTGGATCTGATGGGCTCTGTTCCGTTCCCGGATTATGCAGAGAAATATCTGCATGATCAATTTAACACCTTCTGTACGATCGGAGGTATGCCGGAGGCTGTTAAAGTATGGATCGAAACGCAAGACATCGGCAAAGTGCGTTCTGTTCAGAGTGCTATTGTGCAAACCTATCGTGACGACGTAGTAAAGTATACAAAATCACCTGATCAAAGTCAGGTTGTGCTTCAGATCATGCATGCTGCTTACTTCGAGATCGGTAGGAGGATAACCTTCGAGGGATTCGGGCAGACCTCATTTAAAAGCCTTACGGTAAAAAACGCGTTTAATCTGCTTTCGCAGGTCTCACTGTTTCATCTTTTATACCCCAGCACCTCCTGGAATATCCCCTTAATGCCAAATATGCGCAAAAAACCCAAGCTCCTGGCTTATGACCTGGGTATCGTGAATTACATTCTGGGAATTCAGGATAAATATTATACTGAGGACTCTTTGCACAGCATCTATAAGGGCAATGCCATGGAGCAAATGGTTGGCCAACAATTGATCAGCATGCAGAACAGACATGATTTTCGTCTCCACTTTTGGGTGCGTGAAGCCCGTAGCTCCAGCGCTGAAGTGGATTTCCTCATCTCATGGCAAAACCGGGTCATTCCCATCGAAGTTAAAGCAGGTAAAACCGGAACAATGAAATCGCTATTCCTGTTCATGCAGGATTCTGACTCGGATATTGCTGTCAGGCTGTATGACGGAAAGACAAAGTGGGAAAGAACTGCCTGTCCCAATGGAAAGGGATTCGATCTGCTGCATCTTAATCTCGGTTTACTTACGAGGCTCTTTGACCATCTGCCTTCACAAGAATTAAAAGGGCGAAATCCGATAAAGTGACGAGTGACGGGAGGGCGCCTCCCGTCACTTTTCGTCTTTCAATCCTGAAATCCTTAAATCCTTGGGGAAATAATTCTATTCCCTATTTGATCAGCTGCACCCTTAGGCTGGCAGTTACGGAACCACTCTTCAGACGCACCAGATAGCTTCCGCTGGGCAGGTTTTCAGCGTTCCAGAGATAGCTGTGGCTTCCCTCGGTTTCAAATCCGCGCACTTTGTGCACCAATTCACCCCGGACGTTATAGATCGTCAGCTCCAGCTCTCCGGTTCTCTTCAGATTGTAGCGGAGCGTGGTTTGGGGGTTGAACGGATTGGGATAGCTCATCAAGGAGAGGCCGGGAACGGGGTTCACGAAAGGATCGTCGTTTGCCACCGGAGCCTGGATCGTGATCGAGGCAAAACCTGCGTCATTGTGTTGTGCCGTATAGTTATCCGAGCTCCCTTTGGCCAAAATTATGGGATAGGTCTGTCCGATCTGCAGGTTGCGATCATATTGATCGGTGGTGGAGAGCGGGATCGTGAAGTGGATCAAAGTGCTGCCCGCGGATTCTGTCCCTGCCACTAAAGTCACGTTGCTTTGCCCACCCAGGGAGACATCAGAGGCATGCGTTGTGTTGGAAGTGCCCCAGTCGTCCCGGATGTTTCCTGTCCCCGCGCTCACATATCCAATAATAAAATTGGCATTGCGCATCACAGAAGTGGGATTGAAGCCCACAGCCACCCAGCCTGTTGTGCTGGCGGTCATTTTGCCTTCCAGATTCTGGCTGTCCTGGGTGACGCGATATTGGAAGGTGACTCCTCCCGCGGAGGTAGTCTGCCAGGGAGTTTGAGCTGTTAGCAGAGCGAGGCTGAGCAGCATCATAAAGATCGTAAGCACATATGTTTCTTTCATTTTGGGTTCTCCTTGAAGTCATTTGGTGATGCATAAGTTAATCCGCCTCACCCGCTTCGCAAGGGAAATCGTAACATAGGCTTTAGCCTGTTCGTAACATAGGCTTCAGCCTGTTGTAACATATGCTTCAGCCTGTTCGTAAGATCCTGAACCCCGCAAGGGGTGACATCTTCATAGCCCGGGGTGAAGTGGAACGGAACCCCGGGGCCCCGGTCCCGACCTGATCCAAACCCCGGCAGGGGTGACACCAAACCTTCAAACACTGAACAATTGGCATGTGCCACCCCTGCCGGGGTTCAAATTCATTTGTGTACACAATACCCGGGGTTCCGCTCACGCTCCACCCCGGGCTATGACGGTTTCACCCCCTCCGGGGGTTCGCGCGATGCACTCTATATTCAAATGACTATACCCCTGAACCCCTGAACCCCTGAACCCCTGAACCCCCCTACCAGTCATACCGCTATCATACCGCTATCATACCGCTTGCTTACCGCTTGCATGTCGCTTGGGCAAGGGGAGTGATTGCGATATGACAGGGAGAGGCGTGGGTGATATCCAAGAGCATGGGAACTAACGGCTGGAACACTGGAAAGCGCGGAATAAACGGGAAAAGAACGGGGAAAAATAGTCCGGGGATGAAGGGGATAGGTATTGCCTTAAAGCTACTCCACTCTTACCTTCATCAGCTCTGAAAGGCTGACCACAAAGGGCAGAGCAGCCCCACGATAGCCGGAATAATTCCCAAGTTTTGAGATATCCCATTTCTGGTTTTGAAATTCCGGTACTTTCAGGTTTCCCTGCAGAGAAAAGACCAGATAGAAAGGCACAGAAGGCTTTCCTGGGTACTTAGTGCGGACCAGGTCATCCGCAGACCATATCCTGGGACCCTCTGCAATGAGGGGAAAGATTTTGCCTGTCACAGCTTCGTTCTTGCCGTGTAAGAGAATGTATTTGACTCCGCTCAGCTGGGGTGAAATGGGAATAGAACCCCGCTGCAAGCCTGTTCTGGCATTGTAAAATTTGGTTCGTTCTATCCATTTCCAGTGTTCAAAGCTTTTATACCAGCCCACCAGCACATAGGTCTCATCCGGGATCTGATCGCGCTGGGCTCCAGTCAGCACTGGCATGGGAGCATAGATCGATCCGGTTTCATTGTTTTCGTAGACCTGATATTGCTGAGACAATTAAATAATCATTTCAAAAAGCTATACTAATGAGAACTATGGGAGACTAAAAGCATTGCTGTTGAAATGTAAATCAATTCTCACAAAGCTTCCTAAGCGCATCAAATCTTTGATAATTATACTTTCCATTGCTGGTGAAGCAGGGATTATGATACTGTCTATATAGAATTATATCTTCTTTTATTGCCTTGCTTATAAGGTGGGCATTCTCATAAAGACGTTTCTCAGAATATAAGTACCATTCATCTAACAGAGTTATAAACTCATCCCCGGTACAACTCGCAGGAGACTTGATCTTGTTTAACTTTGTCATAAATTCTATAGTAGAAACAGAATTGATAATCTGTATTATCTCGGCCATTGTATTGGTATCATTCGACAAGAAATTCCATAACTCAGATGCAATAAGGGTTTCATTCTGATCGAAAAACTTGTTTCCATCTACGATATTACTCAAGAAACGGGTTTTATCGCAGAGTGCGATATCAAGAATAGAATCTCCTCACCTGTAACTTGATATAAAATCAACCCGATATCATTATTCGAAAACCAAAGTTCGACACGAAATATCCTCTATAATTCGAATTGAGTTTGTTATAACACCCGCTTTGTGGGGATTGCTTATAACTGAATCATCATCAATCAGATCCACACTTGATAAATAGCAAGCTATTCTGTAACCCGAAATTATATAAATTCAAATCACAAGCTTGCCAAAATTTGCCTCAGCTATCAATATCCGTGCAATCCGTTTTTTCCGTGCTTTTCCGCGGCCTATTCTCTGCTCAAACTGTATATCAGTCTCTACTCTTTCACTCCGATCCGATAGACCACCCGGACCTGGGTTTTCACTGTAATTTCAGGGGAGAAGAAAGCGCTTTTGAGGCTCGGGGCAGCTTCCATATCTGCCATTTTATCGTAGGCACTCACAGTGTTCATGGGTGACGGGTAATTGCCTCCGTAATAGTGGTTTCCGGTATTCCAGGGCAGGTTTTCGAAGGGGGCTTCGTCGATTAGTTGGACGTCGGTGACCTTCACCCCCAGGATGCGGCTGATGGTATCGCGTTGTTCCGCAATGCGATTGAGCGCGATCTCCCGGGCTTGTTGCCTGGCGGGGGAGAGGTCTGTCATGGAAAATTGAACTCCGCTGAGGTTTTCGGCTTTTTTATCGGTGAGGATGAGGATGGCTTCGTCCAGTTTGCTCAGATCCCGCAGGGTGACGGTGGTCGTGATGCTGGCGCTGTAGTCTTTTTTATCCGTAAGGAAGAAGGAATCCGGGTTTTTACCGGAGGCAAAGCTGGCAGTGGCAAAGCTTTTGGGATCGATGCCCAGCGCGGAGAGTTCGCCGCAGATGAGGGCAACGTTGTCTTTGGCACGGCGCACCGCTTCCCGCAGGGAGGGTCCAAAGCCTCTGGTATCAAAAGAAAATACTGCTTGATCAGCTTGGACAAAGACTTTGCCGGAGGCTTCCAGGACCAGATGATGATCGGGGAAAAGGATAGTGGGCTTGG
Source organism: Candidatus Cloacimonadota bacterium (assembly GCA_022711455.1). GTDB lineage: Bacteria > Cloacimonadota > Cloacimonadia > Cloacimonadales > Cloacimonadaceae > PHBP01. The sequence goes on along the minus strand of JAKLEY010000012.1, from coordinate 18,010 downwards.
TTTCCTGGGCGCTGAGGCAAACTGCCAACAGCAGAATTGCAAGGGCTATAGAGAGGTTTTTCATGGTTCACTCCTTTGGTGGTGTTCGCATTAAAAAACACAGTAAAACAAGAGAGGAAAATCTGTCAATGTTTACGGGCGTGAACACTGGGAGCACTTAGAAAAGTGACGAGTGACGAGAGGACGCGTTCTTGTCACTCGTCACTCATCACTTTTTATCAGGCTGCTTGAATCCGATTTCCTTTTTCGCTGGTGAGGGTTCATTCATCATTCTCTTTATGGCTGTAACCAGGGCAACAAAGGTTTCATCATGTTTAGCCAGCCTTTTTTCAATCTCGCTAACTTTTTGAGCCAGTTCTTTGTACTGCGACATATATGAACGAAGATTGATGAATGCTCTGACGACATAAACACTCATCTGAACCGCCCTGGGTGAGTTTAATACCGAAGCCAACATCAGAGCTCCATGTTCCGTAAAAACAAAGGGAGCAGTACGTCGGCCTCCCCAACTTGAGGTCGCAAATTGCGACTTCAAGGACCGAAACTCATCAGCTGATAATTGAAACATAAAGTCTTCCGGAAATCTTTCCTGATTTCTTTTTACCTGCTCATTCAAACGTTTTGTTTCAACTTCATAAAGCCCGGCCAGATCAGAATCAAGGATCACTTTTTGACCCCTGATCTCAATTATCAATTTATCAACAGGGACCTCAGGCTGGATGCTTTTCATTCATCGCTCCTTTTACGTTCACGATAATATGCGCAGCAAAACTAAAGATGAATAATCTGTCAATGTTTACCGGGGGTGAGCACTTAGAAAAGTTACGAGTAATGAGTGAAGAGAGGACGCGCTCCCGTCACTTGTCACTCGTCACTCGTCACTGTTATGAGACACAGAGTAAAATCCAAAGCGGAGGACACTGCACCCCTGCACCCCTGCACCCCTCTCGTCACTTTTTATTTGACAAGCCGCATCATGTTTATTTCTTGTATCCAAGGCTTTATTGCTGATGAAAAGTGTGTGTGAAAAATACAGTATAAAACTCTCCAAAATAAGGAGCCTATATGTCCGGAACCAATGCTCAGCTCGATGCGGTGATCGCCAAATATCGGGGTAAACACGGCATTTTGATCCCTCTTTTACAAGAAGTTCAAGCCCTCGAAGGCTATCTCTCCCGGCCCAGCATGCGCTATGTGGGAGAGCAGATCGGAGTTTCCAGCGCGGAGATCTTTGGGGTTGCAACTTTTTATTCGATGTTTCATCTGGAGCCTCAGGGCAAGCATGTGATCAAGGTCTGCAAAGGCACTGCCTGTCACGTTTCCAAGGCAAACGCGATCGCTGATGCCCTGCGCGAAGCCTTGAAGCTGGAGTCCGGTGAGATCACCACGTCCGACATGAGTTTCACTCTGATGGAAGTGGCGTGTCTGGGCTGTTGCAGCTTGGCTCCCGTGATCATGATCGATGGCCAGACCTTTGGCAAGCTCACCCCGGAGGCTATCCCCGGGATCTTGGAACGCTTCGCGTATTAGGGGGAAATGATGCAAACTATAAGCGTAAAAGTGGGAATGGCCAGCTGCGGAATGGCAGCCGGAGCCTCGGAAGTTTATCAAAAATTAGAAGCCTATCTGGCTGAGAGCAAGCTGCCTGTGAGCCTCTCCAAGACAGCCTGCATCGGGATGTGTTTTGAAGAACCGCTGGTCGAATTCAGCGGCGCGGAAGCAGGCAGACTGACGATCGGTGCAGCCTCCGCGGAGACGATCACCACTGCCTTGGATGAATATCTTGCAGGTGGAATTCCAAACCAACGGATCATCCTTTCCGACAAAAGCGAGGCGATCCACAACGAATTGATCAGCAACCAGGTGCGGATCGTGCTGCGCAATTGCGGTGTGATCGATCCCGAATCCCTGCCCGAGTATGAAGCTCAGGGTGGTTACCAGGCCCTTAAACAAGCCCTGAAGATGGCTCCGGAAGAGATCGTGGACCTCGTGAAAGCATCAGGACTGCGGGGCAGAGGGGGCGCGGGATTCTCCACCGGGATGAAATGGAGCTTTGCCCAAAAGGCACCCGGACCCAAGAAATACGTGGTCTGCAACGCCGATGAGGGCGATCCCGGAGCGTTCATGGACCGCAGCGTGCTTGAAGGCGATCCCCATTCCATCATCGAAGGCATGATCATCGGAGCCTTTGCGATGGGCGCGGATGAAGGCTATATCTACTGCCGGGCGGAATATCCCCTTGCCATCAAACATTTGGAAAAGGCCATTGCCGATGCCGAAGCAGCCCACCTTTTGGGCCAAAATATCCTGGGCAGCGGTTTTAATTTTGAGCTCCACATCAAAGAAGGGGCCGGAGCCTTTGTCTGCGGTGAAGAGACCGCGCTGATGCAATCCATCGAAGGCAAGCGCGGGATGCCAACGATCCGTCCTCCCTTCCCCGCGGAGAGCGGATTGTGGGGCAAACCCACCAATATCAACAATGTGGAGACCTGGGCAAATATCAGCTGGATCATCTCCCACGGCGCGGAGGCTTTCCGGGCTTTTGGAACCGAGAAGTCACCCGGAACCAAGGTCTTCGCTCTTGCCGGAAAGGTGGCTGGAGGCGGATTGATCGAGGTTCCGATGGGGATCACGATCCGCGATATCATCTATAAAGTGGGGGGCGGAATGAAAACCGAGCTGCCGTTCAAGGCAGTGCAGCTGGGAGGTCCCTCCGGAGGCTGCATTCCCGCTGATCTCCTGGACACGATCGTGGATTACGATTCGATCACCAAGACCGGTGCCATCATGGGTTCCGGAGGTATGGTGGTGATGGACACCGGCAACTGCATGGTGGATGTGGCACGCTTTTTCCTGAATTTCACCCAGAACGAATCCTGCGGGAAATGCACCTTCTGCCGGATCGGGACCAGACGCATGCTGGAGATCCTCACCCGGATCACGGAAGGCAAAGGAGAGCTGGAAGACATCGACAAGTTGGAAGCCTTAGCTGTCAACATCATCAAAGGCTCGCTCTGTGGTTTGGGCCAGACCGCGCCCAATCCCGTGCTCACCACACTCAAATATTTCAAGGATGAATATCTTGCCCACATTGTGGATAAACGCTGTCCTTCAGCGGTTTGCAATGCGCTCATCCGCTATCAGGTGATTCCCGAAAAGTGCATCGGCTGCACAGCCTGTGCCCGCAAATGCCCGGTGGGCTGCATCAGCGGCAAAGTAAAAGAAATTCACCTGATCGATCAGGATAAATGCATCAAGTGCGGAGCCTGTTTCCAGGCCTGTAAATTCGGCGCCATAGCCAAGAATTAGGAGAAGAGCATGATAGAACTTACACTCAATGGAAAAACAGTATCCGCCGAATCTGGCATCACCATCCTGGAACTGGCACGCAGACAGGGTTTGGAGATTCCCACGCTTTGTCATGACGAAGAACTCAATCCCTATGGCTCCTGCTGGGTTTGCGCGGTTGAAGTTACCGGCCGAAGAGGCTTTGTGACCTCCTGTGGAACTATCATCAGCCCCGGAATGGAGATCGTCACCGAAAGCCCCCAGATCATGGCAGCACGCAAGATGGCGCTCGAACTGCTGATCTCCAATCACTATGCCGATTGCGAAGCTCCCTGCAAGATCGCCTGCCCGGACCACGTCGACATCCAGTCCTACGTCTCCCTGATCGCCAACGGCCAATATCATGAGGCTGTGAAGGTGATCAAAGACACTCTGCCGATGCCGCTTTCGATCGGACGCGTCTGCCCTGCCTTTTGTGAAAAGGAATGCCGGCGTCAGATCGTGGAAGATCCGATTGCCATTCGTCAGTTAAAACGCTATGCCGCGGATGAAGATTTGAACGATTTTTGGAATTACGTTCCCGAAAAGGAAGCTGATAAGGGCAAGAGAATTGCGATTGTGGGTGCCGGTCCTTCGGGGCTTAGCTGCGCCTATTACCTTTCCTACCAGGGCTTTGATGTCACTCTGTTTGAAGCCGCTCCCGAGGCCGGGGGCTGGCTGCGTTATGGCATCCCGGAGTATCGTCTGCCCAAAGCGATTCTGGATCAGGAGATCGCGCTGATGCTCTCCGGGGGTGCCAAGATACTCTACCACATGGAGCTTGGCAAAGATATCATGCTCAATCAGTTATCTTCTGAGTACGATGCCGTCTATCTGGCTATCGGAGCCCAAAAAGCAGTTCCCATGCCGGTCAAAGGCAGTGATCTGGAAGGTTGCTATCTGGGAGTCGATTTCCTCAAGAGCCACGCTTTGGGCTTCAGCCCTGCCCTGGGCAGAAAAGTGGCAGTCGTTGGAGGCGGAAACACAGCCATAGACTGCGCTCGCACCAGTTTACGGCTGGGAGCCGAGGTCACCATCATCTATCGGCGCACCAGGGAAGAAATGCCCGCGGAAGCCTTTGAGATCGATGCCGCGGAGCATGAGGGCGTGCGCTTTCTGATGCTATCCAATCCCGTGGAATATCTGGGTGAAAATGGCAAGCTCCAAACTGTCCGCATCGAAAAGATGAAGCTCGGTGAGCCCGATAAGAGCGGCAGACGCCGTCCCGAGCCCACCGGTGAATTCACCGAAGAGAAGTTTGACAACATCATTGCCGCCATTTCCCAGGTGCCGGAGATCGCCCTTTTTGCAGAAGCAGATAATTTTATCGGAGCTTCCCAATTGCCGATCAGCCGCTGGGATACAGCGATCGTGGACGAAGCCAGCATGTTCACCGGCTTGCAAAATGTCTTTGCCGGAGGTGATTTCCGCAGAGGCGCAGCCACAGCGATCGAAGCAATCGCGGATGGCAGGCTCGCGGCCCAATCCATCGCGCAATTCCTCCAAACGGGTGAGATATTGACCTCTCCACAGCGTTTTGACTCCAAAAAAGCGCACAGCCTCAAAGATATCACTCCGGAAGAATATGCCCATTACCCCCGGGAAGCTCGTCAGGAAATGCCTGAGATCCCGCGCTTGCATGCTTCGGTCAGCTTTGATGAAGTGGAAACCGGATTTGCGGAATCCGCGGCTCAGACAGAGGCCAAACGCTGTTTGGAATGCGGCTGTCAGGTGAACGAAACCTGCTCCCTGAGAGAGTATTGCACGGATTACGGGGTGGATGCCTCCCGCTTTTTGGGCAGCATCGGAAAACACCCGATCGACACTACTCATCCCTTTATCCTGCGTGATGCCAACAAATGCGTCAATTGCGGACGCTGTATCCGCACCTGCGCGGAGATCCAGGGCGCGGCAGTGCTGGGTTATATCTATCGGGGATTTCCAACCGTGGTGGCTCCCGAATTTGGAGAATCACTCACCAAAACTGCCTGCGAAAGCTGTGGCAAATGCATCGCGGTCTGCCCCGTGGGAGCGCTCACGGAACGCAACCAGTTTTATAAGCTCAATCCTCTGCCCCTGGAAAGACAGATCCAATCCTGCGGACTCTGCGGCACCGGCTGCGTGATCGAAACCCAGGTCCAGACAGGCACCGTGGCTCTGATAAACGCTCCCCTCGAGGAAGCAGAACGCGGATTCAACGGCAGAAACCTCTGTTTCAAAGGACGCTTTGGCTGGCAGACCCTTTATTCACCCAAGCGTCTGAAGACCCCTCGCTATAATTCCGGAGGCGGTTTTAAGGAGATATCCTGGCTCACTGCCACCCAGTTGATCGCTGAAAACAGCAAATATGCCGGTTCCAAGCGGTTTGAGATCTCCCCCGCGATCTCTTTGGAAGAGATGCTGATGGCAAAGACAGCGGCGTCTAAGATCGGCGCAAAATTCAGTGCCGCTGAGGGTTTGGGGCTGTTCTGCGATCCTCTTCTGCCCCTCAAACCGGATCCGGATGCCTACGCGGTGTTAGATGAATACCCGGAGTATGTGGTGACCGGTAAGATCAGCCACACCCTGCGCACCTTGCTGCGGCTCAAACAACGCCAGGGCAAACGTTTGGTGCTGGTGGATCCACCCGAAAGTCCCTTCAATCGCTTTGCGGATTTGATCCTGCCCTCCCTGGACAAGCTGGAAGCCAAATCCACGCAGCTCTTTATCTACAGCCTGAATCAGCTTTCGGAACAGGATATCTTCAAAATCTGGAAGCTCGCCGCGGGGCTGGATCCCTCTTGCCGTAACGTCTTCAGCAGCTCGGAATATTGCAACTACTCCGGCATGCTGGCTCTGGAACCCAGCTTCAATTTGAGTTCTGCCGCTGATTTCGTGCTGGGTTGGGGAGTCTATCCTGCCAAAGCCAAAGAATCCAAATTCAGCGTGGCTTTCAGCCTGTTTGAGGACGATGATGCCCCCATTTCCCTGCTCCTGCCGCATCCTTCCTATCTGGAACTGGATGGCAGCACCCTTGGAAACATGGGGCAGAGAGGGGTCTGGAACGATCCTGCCAAAAGCTCGCTGATCAACGAGATCATGCGGATGTTCTATGGTCTGGGCTGGATCGCTCCCGGAACGGCTGAGATAGTTTGCTGGAACAACGCAGCGGCAGAATTGCTCTCAGGCTTGCTAAACCATCAACCCAAAAGCTTTGATCCCGCGCTGGATATTTCTAAGCTCAAAACTGAGCCTTCCGGACTTAACAGCATCTGGGAGAATGAGATAAAGGCGTTCAAGCCGGTTAGGGATTAGGTATAAGGTATTAGGGATTAGGATTGGCGTCATTCCTGCGGAGGCAGGAATCCAGATAGCTGCACCGCAATAGCATACGGGCATCTGGATTCCAGCCTTCGCTGGAATGACGATCCTTAGTTCGGATCAGAGTCCGAACCTACATGTAGTGTCGCACTCCGATGCGACGAACAGGTTTCATCCTTAGTTCGGATCAGAGTCCGAACCTGCCGGTCATCCCCTTGTCATATCGGTATCAAACCGCTTGCTAACCGCTTTCATACCGCTTCAGGAACTGAGATGATAACGAGAGGACAGCGGTTTGGGAGGGGCGCGATGAGAGGCAACACAAGACCAATGGCCGTGTTTATTGCGCTGGAGTTGTGGCCGCGTTACTAAGGCTATATAATTGCTTTACCGGTTTCCTGCTTACTGTATACTTCGTGAATCCAATGAATCTTGAAGCGCGGCCTCGACTTCAGCCCACGCAGAAGTCTACTGTGCACGTCCGGGGACAAAGCTCCGGGATCTTGGGATCGGCGCTTCGGCGAGCGCCCGTACATTACTAAGCTCCGGGATCTTGGGATCGGCGCTACGGCGAGCGCCCGTACTCACACACACGCAAACGCGCTTAATTCTTAATTTTTAATTTTATATTATTGATCTGCTTCGATGTCCGTGCATTCAGCCTGAAAGCAGACCACCTGGTTCTTTCCGTTGTTTTTGCCGTTATAGAGTGCGGTATCGGCTTCTTTGGTGATGATGCCGGCATCGTATTGAGAGCTGTGGAAGCTGAAACCGGCAGTGATGCTGATCTTAAAATCGCGGTTGTCGAAATGGAAATCATGCTCTGCGATGGTTTCACGGACGCGTTCCAGCACGATTCTGGCTCCCTCGCAGGTGGTTTCCGGAAAGACAAAGAGAAATTCTTCCCCGCCCCATCTGCCCACGGTGTCAGTGGTGCGGATCTGCTCCCGGAAGATCAGGGCGAGGCTTTTGAGTACGTAATCTCCGCAATCATGGCCATAGCCGTCGTTGATCTTTTTGAAGTTGTCGATATCGGCGATGGCGATGGCAAAACCTCTGTGGGTACGGATCGAACGCTGGATCTCAGAATGGATGATATCGTCCAGGGTTCTGCGGTTATAGAGCCCGGTGAGCGCGTCATGCCGTGCCAGTTGCTCCATTTCGGTGTAGGCCTTTTGGAGTTCGGCGTTTTTGTTGGACATAGCGGCATGGGCGTTTTGCAGGTCTTCGCTCAGTTTTTCGAGGTAGCCGGTGAGTTCGTTTTGAGCGTGCTCCGCTTTCACTTCCCGGTCGATATTGGTGAAAATTCCCAGGACTCCTGCCGGTTTTTTATCTTTGTCATGAATGGCGGAGACATAGAGATCAGCCCAGAAGATGCTTCCGTCCTTGCGCAGGTAACGTCTGCGTTTGCGGAGAGGTGTTTGTTTGCCGCTGATCAGGATATCAAAAGTGTTTTGGCTGGTGAGTCTGTCCTCCGGAGGGGTGAGGTCCATGACGTTCAGGGTTTTGGCTTCCGCGGAGGTATAACCCATGAATTCGCACCAGGCTTTGTTCACGAGAAGATAATTTCCGTTTTTGTCGGTGACACCGATGGCCACCACAGCGTTTTCGAAAATACTTAAATACAATTCCTGGCTTTGTAAAATATCCATCCCGCCTCCAGCTTGGGGTGTGTGAAGAAAAAAATGGGGGCAGAACAAGCTGCTCTGCCCCCGTGAATACTAAGGCGCGGTTATTACAAGCGGAACGTAGACCCGGGCGGCAAGCTCGCGATCCAGCATCAGCAGGGCATGGACGTTGTCCTTAATCATCCCCAGTTGCTTCACGAGTTTGTCGGCATTGGATTCTTCTTCCACCTGCTCATCCACATACCATTGCAAAAAGCTCTTGGCAGCGTGGTCTTTTTCCTTGATCGCCAGATCCATCAGTTCGTTGATGCTCTTGGTGATGAAGTTTTCATGCGCCAGTGCCATTTTGAAGGCATTGAGCGGGTTTTTGAAGGTCTTATCGGGCTTGGCAAGGGCCATCAGCTCGATCTCGCCTCCGCGTTCCAGCACATAGTTAAAGAACTTCATGGCATGGTCGTGCTCTTCTTTGGCCTGAACCATCATCCAATTGGCAAAGCCATCGAGGTTTTGAGCCGTGAACCAGCCGCTCATGGCAAGGTAGAGGTATTCGGAATATACTTCTTTATTGATCTGTTCATTGATCGCTTTGTTGAGTTGTTTGCTTATCATTTTTGGTTCTCCAGTTTGGTTTTTAATTCTGCTTCCAGCTTCAGGCGCATCTCGTCCAGAGCTGCCTGATCCGGAATATACTGATATTTGATCGGTTCCAGCATCTCAAATCCGCATTCCTTGGGGTCTCCAAGGAGGTTTTGCAGGATCGGAATGCTCTGGCCTCCCCAGCCGTAGGAACCGAAGGCGAGACCGATGCGGTCCTTGGGGGATAGCCCTTTCAGGTAGTAAAGAAAAGCTGCCACCGTCGGCAAGATCGAGCTGTTCAGGGTGGGTGAGCCCACACAGATGTAGCGGGCGGAGACGATCTCCGTCATGATGTCTGAAATATGTGTTTCCTGCAGATTGCAAAGGCGCGGGTGCATGCCCACGTTCTCGAAAGCTTCCATGATCATCATAGCCATTTTTTCGGTAGATTTCCACATGGTGTCATAGATCACCAGAGCGGTCTTGCTGTCCGAGACGTAATATGCCCAGTCTTTATAGGCTGCCACGATCTTGGGCACATGCTCCGTCCAGATGATGCCGTGGGAAGGGCAGATCATGCTGATCTCGAGTCCGGAAGCGGCATTCAGCACGTTCTGCACCTGTTTGGAATAGGGCAGCACGATGTTGGCGTAATATTTCTTGGCTTCTTCCAGAATGATGTTGAGCGGGAATTCGGTGTCTAAGCGTTCGGAGGAGGCGATGTGCTGGCCAAAACCGTCGTTTGAGAACAGGATCGTCTCCTGAGGACAGTAGGTGAACATGTTATCGGGCCAGTGCACCATGGGAGTGGTGAGAAAAGTGAGGTCACGTTTGCCGATATTGATGGTGTCCCCGCTCTTGACCTCCACAAAGTTCCAATCCTCTTTATAATGGGCTTTGAGACCTTTGATGGCTTGGGCATTGGTGTAAAGCTTGGTGTTTGGCAACAGCTTCATCAGCCGGGGCAACCCACCGGAATGATCCATCTCTACGTGGTTTTGGATCAAAATGTCGATCTTTGAGGGATCGATGATGTCCGAGATGCGGGCGATCATTTCATCATAAAGATAGGATTTTACGTTGTCGATCAGGGTGATCTTCTCGTCTATGATCAGATAGGCGTTGTAGGTGGACCCGCGCTGGGTCATGTAGCCGTGGAAATTCCGCAGATTCCAGTCTATCCCTCCAACCCAGTAGATCCCTTCACGCAGTTTCCTTGCTTTCATGTCATTGCTCCATATTTTATTAATAATTTACTGTTCAAACGGCACGAATGCCTACTCATATAATAGGCAGGTCCGATCTTTAGTCAAGTGAAAAGAAGCTGAGCTCTGCTTTAATTTCGGCTTTGCTGTTGCTCTTTTGCAGCAGCCTTCTTTTGGGCGTTTTCCTCGCGTTCTTTCCGGTGATAGATCAAATGGAGCTCAAAACCCACAAAGGCCAGAAACAGACCGACTATGGCTTCGATGCCCACCCAGCCGGAGAGCTTGAACCCGTCCCAGATCAAAAGCAGGGCAAGAGCGATCGTGGGAAATTCCACTGCCGCGATGTAGTATTTGTGCATATTATCTCCTTTCGTAACATAGGCTTCAGCCTGTTCGTAACATAGGCTTTAGCCTGTTCGTCCCCGTCTCCGAGGTTAAAACCTCGGGAACAACAGCTTGAAAGCTATGTTACAACAGCGCTGTCTAATATTATGGTAAACGGACCGTTGTTGCAGGCATCCACCTGCATGTGAGCTCCGAAGATCCCGCTTTGCACCTCTGTTCCGGTGTCTTTCAGCTCACTCAGGAACTGCTCATACAGCTGCCTGGCAAGATCGGGAGGGGCAGCATGGGTAAAATCAGGACGGCGTCCCCGGCTGCAATTGGCGTAGAGCGTGAATTGAGACACCACCAGGATGGAGCCCCGGACGTCCTTGAGGCTTAGGTTGATCTTGCCCCCGGAATCCCCGAAGATCCGAAGTTCGATCAGTTTGCGGATCATCAACGGAATCACCGCAGGCTGGTCCATATCTCCAAATCCGGTGAAGACCAGCAGACCGGTTTTGATGGATCCGGCAAGCTTGCCATCCACCGTAACCCTGGCGGAATCAACTCTCTGGACTACGAGGCGCATCAATCGATACGGAAAGAATGTACGTCGAAAGCTCCGACCTCATCTATCCAGATGGAGCCTTTACTGAAGGCGGGAATGACGAGCGCCACCCTGCCGAAAGTGCTGCGGGTATCGATAAAACCTGCGCTGATGGTGTATCTGTCCCAATCCGCGCCCGGCATGAATTTGTGCTGAAATTTGTTGATCTGCTTGCCGTTCTCGTTATAAGTAAAGAAGCGGAGCTGGACTTTCTTTAGCAGATCTGCGGTTCCGCGGACGTTTGCCCGGATGTAATAGCCCCCGTAACGGCGCACTCTGAAGGCGTCCGATACGATCACGATGTCCTGTTCTGAGGGGTCAAAGCGCAGGGAGGTCTTGCCTTCGGCAGTACTCACCGTGTCATAGCTGACCGGGATCTTCATTTTTTCATCGATATTGATCAGAGTCCAGCCCGGCAAACCCTGCTCAGCATTTTTGCCCGGCAGGAAACCGGGGTTGTGAACCAGATTCGGTTTGCCGACAGCATCGGCTTCAAAAAAGACCAGGCTGGAGCCTACAAAGCAGGAACTGAGCAGCACCAGCACCAAGAGCGAAAAAAAGACCGCGCGCAATTTCATTTAATAAATCCCCGTTCATTCAAGTATTTCAGGACTACGCCCACGGATATGGTGTTGATCAGGAGATTTGACCCTCCGTAACTGATGAAGGGCAACGGAATCCCGGTTGCCGGCACCAATCCAATGTTCATCCCAATATTGATAAAGGTCTGAAACATAATATAAGCTAAAATCCCCGCGGAGGCAATCTTTCTTTCTTTCACCTTCAGCTCACCCACCACCACCGTGAGCCTCCAGAAGAAAGCAAAAAACACGCCCAGCAGGATCATGCTGCCGATGAACCCGAATTCTTCTCCCACAATGCTGAAGATGAAATCGGTGTGATGTTCCGGCAGGAAATTCATGTTCTTCTGAGTTCCGGCCAGCCAGCCCTTGCCTCCGATCGCTCCACTGCCGATGGCAATCTTGGCCTGGATGATCTGGTAGCCTGCTCCCAGAGGATCACGCATGGGATCCACAAAGGTGAGAATCCGGCTCTGCTGGTAATCCTTGAGTCCGTTCCAAAACACCGGCATGATCGTGGCTACAAAAGCGTTGGCAATGGTGGCAACCGTGATCGCCACCCATGATAGCCTTGCCCGCATCAGCAGGAAGATCAAAACCAGAAGCCAGATCACGATCGCCAGCCAGTAGATGGAGGTGACAACACTTACCACCGGGCTGATCATCAGCAGAATGTAAAACAAGGGAACCTCCGCCGCGATCAGCATTGCCAGCAGACTGCACCAGAAGACCAGAGTGGTGCCAAAATCCGGCTCGATGATGATCAGCAGCACCGGAACCAGCATCATCAGAAAGCCATATGCCATCTGTTTGAATTCGGTGAGATGCTCTCTCGAGATGATCCTTGCCGTGATCAGGATCGTGAGCAATTTGGCGCTCTCTGAGGGCTGGATGTTGATCCCGCCCAGGCTGAACCATCGATGCGATCCGTTCACCGCAGGGGTGAAGAGCACCAGCACAAGCGCAAACAGATTAAATAGCCACAGGGGCAGGATCACAACATCGAAGACCGGCATCGGAAGCCTGATCAAAAGGGCGATGCAGCCCAAAGCCAGGAAGGCAAAGACAATCTGTTTCCACCAGGTGTTTTGAGTGCTGGTCTGGTCTCCGATCGTGGTCGTGGATGCCGTAAAGATCGCCACACAACCCATCACGATCAGGATCACCAGGAGAGCCAGCAGGGTGAAATCGAACTTCTTACGGTTAATCACCGGGGATCTCCTGCACCGGAGGCGTTTCCGGAATCACTTCCGGAGGCAATTCCCCGCTCTCCGGTTCCGGGCCTGCAGCAGTCTGCTCAGGATCCTGGAATTGGCGGGGCAGGGGCACTTCCTTCTTGATCCGTTCCAGATTACCGATGTAGTAATTGAAGATCTTTGCAGCCACGGGACCTGCCACGGCTCCGCCCCCCCCGGCATTTTCCATGAAGACATTGACCACGATCTCAGGTTTGTCCGTGACGATATACCCGGTGAACCAGGCATGGGTCTGGGAACCCATGGAGTTTTCCGCGGAGCCTGTTTTGCCGTAGACTTTTGCTCCGTTTACCACCACGTTGCGTCCGGTTCCCCCCGGAGCGTTGCAGACGGCAAAGAGTCCTTCCTGTATAATTGCCAGATTGGCTGCCGAGATAGGCAGACGTTTGGTTTTGACCTTGTCGACCTGATCCCGGGTAAGCTTGCCGGTGCCCACGCTCTGCTTGAGAAGATGGGGCTGAGTCCAGAGCCCGCCGTTGGCAAGGGCAGCGTAGAAAGCTGTGATCTGCAAAGGAGTGGTGAGCACTTCACCCTGCCCGATCGAGAGATTGACCTTGTAGCCCTGAGTGTTGGCGCGTCCCAGTTTTTTGCGGTAGTATTCCGAATTGGGGAAAAAGCCATCACGTTCGTTGGGCAGATCGATCCCGGTTTTCACACAGAGGTAATTATCATAGGCATATTTATAGAAGTCATCGAGTTTAACCTTGAGCGAGAGATCATAAAAATAGACGTCACAAGAGACCTTGAGCGCGTTCACCACATCCAGGCTGCCGTGTCCGCTCGAGCTCCAGCATTTGAAAAAGCGGTTTCCCACTTTCATGCCCCCCACGCAGGAGGCAAGATGGGTGTTGCGGTTGACCATGCTCTGCTGCAGGCCGATCTCGGAGGTGAGCGGTTTGAACACTGAACCGGGTGGATAGGCGGCATGGATCACCCGATCCATCATTGGCCGGGTGGAATTGTTCAGCTCTGCCCAGACCTCAGGACTGATGCGGTTCATGAACACATTGGGGTCAAAGCCGGGATTGCTGTAATAAGCCAGGATCCCACCGCTGCGCGCGTCCATCACCACCAGCGCTCCCCTGTATGCTTTGGGGAAGACTTCCGTGGCCAGACGCTGGAGGTCGTTATCGATGGTCAGAACCAGGCTCAGTCCGTTCTGCGGTTCGATCGAGCCCTCACTGCGAAACAGATCGAGGCTGCGTCCGCGGGAATCCACCTGCACGATCTCTTTGCCGTCCTTGCCGCGCAGCAGCACTTCATAATAGCTTTCCAGCCCCGTCTTTCCGATATAGCTGTTCAGCGAATAATCCTCATCTTTATAGCGGGCGTATTCATCTTCGTTGATGCGGCTCACGTAACCGGTGAAATGATTGGGATATTGGTAGCTGCGTGTGGTTCCGATGCGAAAGGAGAGCTCGGGATAAAAATTCAGCTGTTCGGAGAGGCTGAGCACGGTTTCATAGGGGATATTATCCGCCAGCAGGATCTCTTCATAGGTTTTGAAGCGTTGTTTGAAGACCAGCGCCTGAAGGTCCTGAGGCGTGAGCCCAAAGTAATAATGCAGAAACTTCGCCGTAGCCTGCAGATTCCTGATCTTTCCGGAAACCAGATAGAGGTTGTGAGAGGGAATGTTGACCACGATGGGGCGATATTTATTGTCATAGATCTCACCCCGGGTGGCAGTTACCCTGCGGATCCTGACGAAATTGAGCTCGGCCACCTCTTTGTAATAGGCTCCCCTGATCACCTGCAAGCGGAACAATGAAACCACCAGCGTGATGAACAGCAGCCCCAAAACTATCCGGAAAACCAGAACTGATCTATTCATTCAACTGCTACGACGCGCAACCTGGAGAGGAATTTCATCACGAAAAAGACCACAAAACTGAAGGCAAGATTATAGATAAAACCGAGCAGTATCAGATTGAAGAGCTTGGTGTCAAAGCCAAAACTGAGCCCCAGCACAAGATGCGAGATCAGGGCATAGACCACGTTTGCGGTCAGGAGCGTGAGCAGCTTGGCAACCATGCTTTCAGCTTCAAAGGGCTTGCGGAAGAGGTCGATCACCACGCACAGGATCACAAAGATGATCGCATTCAGCCCAAAACTGGAGGGCATCGTGCTGTCATACATCAATCCGATCACAAATCCGGTCACGGCAGCCACGTTTATGGGTTTCATCCACACGCAGTAGATCAACCAGGGCAGGAGGATATTGGGGCTGATGCCCCCAATGCTCAATGCCGGCATCACCAGCACTTGCAGATAGAGAAAAACAATTCCCAGGACAAATGTCCAGAGATACTTCCAGACCATCTCAGACCTTGCGGATCAGACAGAACGGAGTAAGTTCGTCATCCTGTCCCTGGGGATTATCCCCCATCACGGTCTCCATGAAGTGTTTGGAAAGCCCCTT
Source organism: Candidatus Cloacimonadota bacterium (assembly GCA_022711455.1). Classification (GTDB taxonomy): domain Bacteria; phylum Cloacimonadota; class Cloacimonadia; order Cloacimonadales; family Cloacimonadaceae; genus PHBP01. The sequence continues at coordinate 2,787 of JAKLEY010000012.1, read as the reverse complement.
GCTGCCTCCGATCATCCAGCAACCGCCGATGTCGTTGATATCCATCACAGCCACCGGCAGACCAAATTCATCGGAAAGCTCCTGTGCCACCTGTTCAGGATGCAGCGGACCCTTGATCACGGTGTGGTTATAGGGCGGGACCACCGAGGTTTCTGCTGCATCGATCAGGGCAGCCTGCATTCCGGCAACTTTATAGAATAAGCCTTTGACCCGGATCAGCTTACCCAATCCTCCCGCTAAAGCAGCCAAAATGATCCTGGGCGCGCCGCATTCATCGATGGCACATTGCATGCTGGCAGGGGCGCGGAGCCCAATTCCATAGGGAACTTTTGCCACAAAACGCCAAAGGATATTGGCAAGGGGGGTGATATGCAATTCACTCACGGGGATCGCCCGTCCCTGAGTGATTGCCAGAGGGCTTTCGCTGAGTGAAAGGATGTCTCCCGGCTGGATGTGGGGGAGCGCGTATTCTCTGACAAGTTCTCTGATATCGTCATCGGGTGTGAAGATCCTGGTCTCGACGGGAATGCGTTCGAAGCGTTGTCCGTTGATGGTCACCACCGGATCAAGATTTTTGCTTTTGTTCATCATATACAGCCTTCAAAATAAATACGTGTTCGAGGTTTTCCACAATGGTAAAGGGCGCAATTTCCGCGCTGATAAAGAGGTTGTCCTGCGATTCCTTGATCCGGCTCACCTTGCCCACCGGAAAGCCTTTGGGAAACAAACGTGACAAATTGGAGCAGACTATGGTGTCGCCAACGCTGATAGAACTTCCGAGCTTGATCATGTTCATCGAGATCGTGCCGGAAAGATCAGAATTCAGGATCCCCTGCACCCCGGCGGCTTTGTTCATCACAGGAAGCTGAAACTGGGGATTGGAAAAGGGCAGGATCACACAGTAGGTGGGGCTCACGCTTACAACCTTGCCCACGATCCCACCGGAAGAGATCACGGGGCTGTTGATCCTGATCCCGCTTGACCTTCCGGCATTAACCATCAGGTTGCGTTGTTGAAACTCTCCGGAATAACCGATCACTTCACCCACCACAAAATCCTCACGTCCGGTCTCAAATCCTATCGCCGCAGTATTTTGCAACAATTTCAACGCGTTCTGCAGCTTGAGATTATCCAGCTTGACCGAGGCCAGTTCCCGTTGGACCTGGCTCAGTTCACGCTTCAGTTCGCGGTTGCTTTCGATCGATCGCAGGGATGAGGTATATGGGAAAAACACTGTGTTGCCAAACCATCTGGCTTTAGCACTGCGGGTCTGGGTGCTTCCGATCACCATCGCAAGCGCCAGAATCAATAGTATCCCGGGAACCAGATATGTTTTTAGCATTTTATCTCTTGTGAAACGAGTTTTCGGCTACTCTTGTCACTCGTTACTCGTCACTCGTCACTTTGGATCAGTCTTCTATTTTCTTGATTAAAACTTCCCTGTAGTTATCGACGTTGTCCAAAACGGCTCCCGCGCCTTTGACAATGCATTCCAGCGGATCGGGGACCACGTGCACGGGCAGATCCACCGTCTTGCGGATCTTCTCGTCCAAACCCTTGAGCAGCGCTCCTCCACCGGTGAGGAAGATCCCACGCTCCGCGATATCGGCAGAGAGCTCCGGAGCGGTTCTTTCAAAGAGGCGTTTGATGGCATCGATCATGGTCGCAACCGTTTCTGCGAGGGCTTCCCGGATCTCTTCGGAACTGATCTTGATGGTGACGGGGTAGCCGGAAACGATATCCCGTCCCCGCACGTCCATGGTCAATTCCTGCTTCAAAGGATAGGCACTGCCGATGGTCATCTTGATCTTTTCGGCAGTCTGGATGCCCACATGCAGATTATTCTTTTTGCGCAGGTAACTGATCACGTCGGTATCCAGCTTGTCTCCACCCACGCGAATGCTGTTGTGGACCACGATATGGGAAAGGGAGATCACGGCAATTTCGCTGGTGCCCCCTCCGATATCCATGATCATGTTACCACAGGCTTCCGCGATCGGAAGATCAGCGCCGATTGCTGCAGCCACAGGCTCCGAGATCAAAAACACTTCCCGCGCTCCGGCATGCAGAGCGCTGTCCCGCACCGCGCGTTTTTCCACTTCCGTGATCCCGGAAGGGACGCAGACAATCACTCTGGGACGCACCAAAAGGCGTTTCTTTTGGGCGCGGAGGATCAGATTGCGCAGCATCAGCTCAGTCACCTGGAAATCGGCGATCACACCGTCTTTGAGGGGTTTGATCACCCTCACTTCATCCGGGTTTTTGCCCAGCATCATTTTTGCCTGATGCCCGATCGCAATGATCTTTTTGCCATCCGCGGAAACTGAAACGACAGAGGGCTCATCGATCACTACCCCGCCGTTCTTCTTGTAAACCAAAGTGTTAGCCGTGCCCAAATCTATCGCGATATCATTTGCCATCATGCCGAAAAAGTCAAAAAAAGACATTCAAAACCTCTCTGTCTATGCACTTAAAAAATCTATGGAAAACTGATTATATCTACTTTAATCCATACTTTCACATTATTTTTAGCACTCTGCTGCTGTCAAGAAAAACTCTTGCATGCTCAGGAGGGGTTCTTATTCCGGGATCCAATAGTGCCACCCCTACCGGGGTTTAGGGATTTTTTTTGGCGTCAACCTGGGGTTCCGCTCCGCTTCACCCCAGGCTATGATGGTTTCACCCCCTCCGGGGGTTCGCGCGAGGCACCCAGTGCTTCTACACCCCTACACCCCTACACCCCTACACCCCTACACCCCTACACCCCTACACCCCTACACCCCTACA
>JAKLEY010000119.1 GCA_022711455.1 Candidatus Cloacimonadota bacterium | reverse complement strand
AGATGGAATAGAAAGCACCTTTACTGCTGTGAGAAGCTCGACGGGTATGCACAAACTGCCAGAGGCGCAGCTCATCATCACCCAAAGCTGAGGCAAGCTTGTGATAATGCTCCGCGGTTTGTGGATTCATGTCCTCAGGAATCTCATTCAGACTGACCCGGACCAGTGAACTCAGATCCAGATCACCGTAAGAGTCATAGTAAAAGCGGATCTTATCCGTTTCGGGATTGTAGATGCCTTCCACCGAAATTGAAGTCTTATCCAGAGCACGCAAGATCTCTTCATCAGCCCGGAGGGCGTTTCCAAAACAGGTTTCCACGATCGGTGCATCGAAGATATCGGTCTTCAGGTTAAAATAGGCATAACGCAGCACGGAAAGATAGTGCCGGCAGGCTTCCTCATCGGTGCAGACGGAGCACTTGTGGCTTTCGATCAGGGCAGAGGCAGGATTGTAAACTATATCAACGGAGGCAGGGAAGTGCTGCTCCTTATCCGGAGAGGGATAGAAGCGCAGGTGGATCAGTTCGAATTCATCCACGTACTTCCAGTGCAAGAGATCAGCTTTGTCCAAGCCGATCACCACATGGTTAAAATACCATGAGGTGGAACGCTCGTGATAGTCCTTGCTAAACAGCCTGGCCATAAGGCTCCTTGGGTGACAGGGTCCTGCCGTGTGGTGAATCATTCATCCGTTTCTGCTCCGTTTGCTTCAGTTTTCGCCATTATAACAGAGGGCTTCTGATGTCAAGTTATTCGTGGGATGATTTTCAACAAAGTGACAAGTGACGAGTGACGAGTGACGGGGTCTCTTGTCACTCGTCACTCGTTACCCGTCACTAAAAACAACTTCTCCCTTGACAGCATAGCCACGTGTAAAAAACTGGCTTTCTAAAGATAAATAGAAGTTTATTCTTAAAGGAGATATACAATGAAACGCACCTTCCAACCCTCAAACCGCAGCCGCAAGAACACTCATGGCTTCCGCAGCCGCATGGCAACTGCCAATGGCCGCAAGCTGCTTGCCCGCCGTCGTGCCAAAGGGAGAAAGACCCTGTCCGTATGATCTATGCTACGCTGGATCACTCAGCACGCAGAATACCAAAGCTTTTTTCAGCCTCATCATTACCTTCGGACGGCGCATTTTTTTGCACCCGTAATTCGCAGTGAGGAAGGCTTTTCACTTGGCATCACCATCAGTAAGAAGATTGGCAATGCAGTGTGCCGCAACCGTTTGCGCCGGCGCATCAAATCCTGGTTCCGCGAACGTGAGCTTTATCCAGCTGCCAAGCTCAATCTGGTGGCCAAATCCGGAGCAGGGCAGCTCTCCTGGCAGGATCTATGTTCAGAGCTCGAGCAGATCATAGCAGGATTGAGCTAAGCGAACTATGGGGCTCTGTGGCAGCAACACCCAACCGGATCGTCATTTTTCTGATCCTGTTCTATCAAAAGGCAGTCTCACCCTGGCTGCCTCGTTCCTGCAGATTTCAGCCCAGCTGCAGCGCCTATGGGCTTGCCGCTTTCCGCAAGTATCCATTGCCCCGGGCCTTATTTTTAACTCTTTGGCGCATCATCCGCTGTAACCCCTTTTGTAAGGGTGGTTACGATCCGCTTCCCTAAGGAGGAAATGTGGATAAACGTACAGTTTTAGCCCTCATCCTGATGCTGGCGCTGTTTTTGGTCTTCGACCAATTTGTCTGGAAACCTCAGCGCGAACAGAAAGCTGCAGAAACAGCAGCCCAGACCCAATCCAAAGAAGCTCCGGCTTCCAAAAGCACAGTCCCCGCTCCCAAAGATAGCCTCGCCGCTGCTCCCATGCTGCCGGATTCTCTCAGTTCACCGGACGCTAAAGAGCAGGATATCGTGCTCTCCAATCCGAGGATGAAAGTCACTTTTTCCAGCCGCGGAGCCCGCATCAAACAGATCAATCTGCCTGATTTCAAGATGGCAGGGGACAAGGATGTCGCCCTGATCAACGCGAATTCCACAATAGCCGGAAGCAGTGTGATTCTGGAGAATGGAACCCGCAATCTGGACAATCTGATCTTCAATGTCCGCAGCAATCCGGATTCAGCCTATGTGGTCTTCTACCTTGGCGAGGCAGCCAAGCCCATGGTGGAAAAGACTTTCAAGCTGGATCAGCAATATGGGATCGCCCACGAGATCAAGATCCGGAATATGGGCGCGGTCAAAGGACTTGAGCTCGATTTCAGCTCCGGGATCGCCGACACCGAAAAGAACCTCAAATCCAAAAAGCAGGATTATTCTTTCCTGCTCTATGGCGATGCCAAGCTGCAAAAGCTCTCTATGAGCGCGGTCAAGAAGGGTCCGCAGGCCGCGATCGGATCCTATTCCTGGGCAGCTATCCGCTCCAAATACTTTGCCATTGCGATCCAGGAAAATGAACCTCAGCTCACCAAACACTTCTCCGCCTCGCTCTCGGAAGCCAATGAAAGCCCGTCTTTCAAGCTCTCCTCAGCCCAGAGCCAGCTCAAAGATTCCTGGCAACAGAGCTTTTTGTTTTACACCGGCCCCACGGACTACAAAGTTCTTGCCGGCTATGGCAAATCTCTGCAACGGGTCTCTGACCGCGGAGCCAACTGGTTGCGCTGGCTTTCCAATATCTTTGCCTGGTTCCTCAATCTGCTTCAGGGATTGCTGCGCAATTACGGAGTCACGATCATCATCTTCTCGATCGTGATCAAGGTTCTGCTGCACCCCTTCACCCACAAGCAGATGGATGCCAGCCTCAAGATGCAGCGCATCCAGCCCCAGGTAAGTGCCATTCAAACCCAGTATAAGAATGATCCCAAGCTGATGCAGAGCGAACTCTCCAAGCTCTACAAGGAAAACGGAGCCTCGCCCTTCTCGGGATGTCTGCCGCTCCTGATCCAGATGCCGATCTTCTTCTCGCTTTACAACGTTTTGCGCTATTCCATGGATATGCGCAACGCCTCCTTTGTAGGCTGGCTCTCCGATCTTTCGGAGCCGGATCCCTACATGATCCTTCCGATCCTGATGGCTGTCTTCATGGTCATTCAAAGCATGATGATGAGGCCACCGAAACAGGATCCCGCCCAGATGGACGAAAAGCAAAAAGCCGCTCTGCAAAGCCAGAAAATGATGACCTATATGATGCCGGTCATGATGTTCTTCATTTTCCGGGGTATGCCAAGCGGACTGGTGCTCTACTGGACGGTTTTCAACATCCTCTCTGTGATCCAGCAGTACTACCTCCAGAAACATTTTAAACAAAAGGAAAGTTAATGATTACACTCGATAAGACCGGAGCCTCAGTCGATGAACTGATCCGGCAATTCAGAAAAGAACACAATGTCCAGGATTGGGAGCTGAAATACGACGTGCTCAGTAAATCATCCACCGGCTTTTTTGGGATCTTTGGCAAACGTGAGGCCAGGGTCCGCTTCTACCTTCCCGAAAGCGCGGACAGGGTTCGCGATTTCGTGGAACAACTCATGAGCAAGATGGGCATAGGCTATTCCAAAGTCACCAGCCGCACCGAAGGCAAGACCGTATATATCGAGATCGTCGATTGTAAAGATCCCGGCTTCCTGATCGGAAAGAATGGCAGCATGCTGGAAACTATCCAGTTTTTGGTGAATCGCATCTTTGAAGGTGACCGTAAACTGGACAAGATCTATCTGGATTCCGAAGGCTATCGCGAACGCCGTGAAGCCGCTTTCCTGCGGCAATACACTGCCCTGATCAAGGGAGTCGAAAAGGACGGCAAACCGCTCACCCTCGAACCGATGAATTCCGGTGACCGCAGGGTCATCCACCGTTACATCGAAAAAGCCCGTGGCCTCAAAACCCTCACTGTTGGTGAAGGTGAAAAGAAACGCGTGGTCGTCTTCTCAGCCAAACTCTCGGATCGTGAAGCTCTGGCCCAATCCAAGCTCAAACCTGCTCCTGCCAAAGCCGATGCTGTTGCCTCTGAGCCCACTGAAACAGCCAAAAGCGAACCCTCCAAACGTCAGCCCAGAGCTCCGCGTGAACAGGTCAAACGCCAGCCCAGAACTCCTCGTGAGCCGATCAAACGTGAAGCCGAAGAAATTGTGAATAAGACAGATCATCACCGGCAGCGCGGCCCCCTTGCCCCGCTGAAGGAAGCCAGACCTCCCCGTCTGACTCCGGAACCGGGCAAACGCCCTCAGCGCAGAGCTCCGCACAAACGCGCTGAATCCAGCGAGAATTGATCACGAATTAAGAGAATTCTACCATGTCGATCGTGATTCATAAGATCCTCGCCGGCCATTACTGGTCCGATGGTGGAGCCTTTATGGGTGTCTTGCCCTGGGCGATCTGGGGTAAGACTATCTCAACCGATGAGCGCCGGCGTCAGCAGCTGGATCTGAATTTGCTTCTGATTATGGCTGAAGAGCGGGTGATCCTGATCGATACCGGGCTGGGTAACCGTCTCTCCGACAAACAGAAAGAGATCTATCAACCCGGTGAATTCCTGCTGCCCTACGCCCTCTCGGAACTGGGCCTGAAAGATGTCGACATCACCGATGTGATCATGACCCATCTGCATTTTGACCATGCCGGAGGAATTGTGACCGGTTTCGGAGATCAGGACCGGCTTACCTTCCCCAAAGCCAAATACTGGATCCAGAGATCCGAATGGGAGATGGCCAAAGCACCGGACGGCCTGAACCAGGCTGCCTACAGTTTTGAGCATCAACTTTCCCTTCTGGATTCTGAAGGCGAAGTAGAACTGCTGGATGGTGACCGGGAGATCTATCCGGGAATCTTCCTCAAACTCGTGGGTGGTCACACCATCGGAAGCCAGATCGTCTGCATCGATGCCGATGACGGTTTTTGCATTTATCCCGGAGATATCATTGCCACCAAATTTCACGCCTCACCCTCAGTCACCGGAGCATACGACGTCAACCGCAAGCAAACCTTTGAAGCCAAACAATATATCTTTGATTCCCTGCGACGCATGAACGGTTATCTGGTCTTGAATCATGATACTAAACACTGGAAACTGGGAACAGAAGAATTAAGAATTAAAAATTAAGAATTAAGCTGGCGCTGATCGTGGATTGCAGACATTCGTGTCTGCACGTGTCATGGGATTGCTGACCTTCGTGTCTGCACGTGTCGTGAAACTATTACATTAACAAAAGTAAACTAAGGAGACAGTCATGTTAAAATCGAACAGCTACTTTGACAACTGCGTCAAATCTATCGCTCTGGATAACCGCGACGGCAATTCCACCGTGGGCGTCATGGATATCGGAGATTATGAATTTGGCACTTCCACAGTGGAATATATGACCGTTATCTCAGGTGAACTGATCGTTCTTCTGCCAGGCGAAAGCGAGTGGAAAACCTATGGCAAAGGTGAGACCTTTATCGTGGCCAAAGACAGCAAATTCAAGCTTCAGGTGAAAGAACAGACTGCTTACCATTGCCTTTATAAGTAATGAGTAATGAGTAATGAGTGACGAGGAGTCGCGCCTCTCTCGTCACTCGTCACTCGTCACTTCACTAAATCAGATTTCTTTCTTCTCTTCCAGTTCTTTGATAAAATCCCGGGTCCAGTCGATCTCCGCTTTCCAGATGAATTGCGGACGGCGGGAAACCGCTCTGTGCCATGCCGGGCAGCCATCATTGCCCATGAATTCCTCCAGTTCCTGATAACATTTGATCTGCTCTTCCATGCTCCTGATGTGCGCCTCCAACAGCGCCCTGCGTTCTGCCTTGGGGATGTTGTTGAAATTGTAGAAGGCCACATCTGAATCCCATTTCACATGCTCAGCATCGCTCACCAGATTCGTGATCTTCCTTGCCAGGGCTTTTCTGCCCAGATCGGTGATGCTGTAAACTTTGCGCATCCGGTTGTTATCCATCAGATCACGGCTCAGATCCACCAGACTTTCAACTTCCAACTGCCTGAGCAGCTTGTAGATGGATGAGATCGACAGATCCGTCCACGACCGCATATCCCGGTATTGCACATCTTTCTCCAATTGATAGGGGTGCCGCGCCCCCTCGGAAAGCAATCCCAACAAGGCTGCTTCTGCATTAGTGATCTCTCTCATGAGAACCTCCAGCTTATTTTGATACCATATTATCCTAAGATAGTATTTTGTCAAGATATTATTGTAGGGGTGTAGGGGTGTAGGGGTGCAGTGTACGGGCGCTCGCTGTAGCGCCGTGGTTAAGGTGGTGTAGGGGTGCAGGGGTGTAGTCAGGTCATTTCGAGGCTAAGAAACGATTATTCTACAAGAACACTCTGCATCAATTTCGTAAAGGCGCTGTCACCTACTAACCCATTAACCCATTAACCCATTAACCCACTAACCCATTAACCCACTAACCCACTAACCCACTAACCCACCAACCTGCTCTTGATCATCTCCCTGTCTAACCGCTATCTAACCGCTTGCTGACCGCTTTCAAACCGCTTCAGCAAGTTATATGATAGCGGCAGGGAAGAGATAGATAAGGGAGAGCCAAAGGCTATGATCACAAGGGACTGAAAACCGCACAAATCGTATCCCTGCTAAAAGACGAACTGACTACACCCCTGCACCCTGACCCCCACCATGCCAGCGCTTCAGCGAGCGCCGCTACACTACACCCCTTCACCCCTGCACCCCTTCACCCCTTTTTGCACCCCTGCACCCCTTCACCCCTTGAAAAAAACCATTTTTCACTTGACAGTTTCCCCCCAAACCTTATCTGTGCTATCTGAGAAATATTATAATTATAAGGAGAGATAGATGCTTACCATAGACTGGAAAGAGAGGTTGAACAAGGACACTGCGGACTATCTGAGCACCAAGCTGCCAAAGAAGGATTATGATTTTGAGATCATCTTCATAGCCTATCCGGAGCGGGTCAATGGTAAGATTCCCAATGAAGTTGTTGTTCACGTAGCCAATGCGATCGTGCAGGCTCTGGGCAAGAAACACGAGGAATACATCAGTTTCTTCAAAGCTTTGTGTACCAAGAAAGGCGATTACGGCAAGCTGGCGTATACTCAGATGATGTCCAAGTTAGTTGCCAAGAAGCCTGCTGTTTATATCCCCATGCTGGAGACATCCATGCGGGAATCGAGCTATCATGAGATC
>JAKLEY010000118.1 GCA_022711455.1 Candidatus Cloacimonadota bacterium | reverse complement strand
CAGATCTGGTAATGATGACCGTCGAGATATCCGTAATTCACCTTTTGCCGGTCCAGCTCGCTCAAGTTTCCCAGGATGTCATAGACCTCTTCCCGCTGGAAATTGTAGCCCTCTGAAGCGGTGTCGTAACTGATGATCCTGCCGCTGCCGTTGATGCCCACTTCAGGATTGCAATAGAGCGTGGGGATCTCGTGCCACAATCCGTCTTCTCCTGCTCCGGTCTGCTTTTTCCGTCCCGTGATATGATCCACCACATCCGGATAATCAGGCAGATAATGGATGTTCTCCTCCACTTCCGTGCGGTGGAAAGCCCAATTGCCGGGTTCATTCTCATCCCAGGTGTAGCCCCAGGATTCGCTCAGGCGCTGATCCACGCGCCAGAGGTGGTCGTCTGAGGTTAAGCCGGCACTGACCAGCAGGACAAATATCACCACAAGGTACTTCATCGTTCCTCCTCAAGGGTAGACTAAATATATAGCAGATAAGCAATTATTGTTCCATTTGCAACATAGGCTTTAGCCTGATTGTAACATAGGCATGAGAGCCTGAGGATAAAATTAAACCCTGGCTGTCCAAGTCCCATCGGGACGGCATTTTAGATAGCTTTTGCGCGATTTCATGAATGTTTCCAGAGTCCCATCGGGACGAAACGTTATTAGCGTTGGGTTTGAACCCGGCGTTCACGGCATGCAAACCCCGGCGCGAGTCCCCTAGGGACGACACATTTCATCTTGTACCCCAAAGATTCAAAGATTTCAGGATTAAGCTCTTTTGCGTGGGCTGAAGTCGAGTCCGCGTTATAATCTGCACACCGTTCACAGATCGTAAAGTACAGAGGCAGACTACGGAGCAAATATGACTTGTATTCTATGCGGGCTCAACTCCAGCGCTACCAGTTCACGTTAAAACTTTAGAACGCCAAAACCTTAAAGCGTCAATGTCAGTTTTTTCCGGAGCACTTTTCCGGCTGTTTTCAACTGAAAGATATAGATCCCGGGAGCGACTGCTTGCCCCAGAGCATCTCTGCCGTCCCAATCCACTGAGTGATAGCCTTTTGTTATTGAGCCACTGAGCAATTTGCGCACCAACTGGCCTTTCAGGTTGTAGATACTCAGTTCGGCAATTCCGGCATCCGCCAGTCTGAAGCTGAGCTCAGTGGAGCGCCGGGCAGGATTGGGAGAAGCTGCAAATAATTCGGTAAGCAATTGCGGCGCAGAGGGATCATCTGCTGAAGTGTAGTCCACAGTCACCCAGATCTGGGTCGGACCGGATTCTCCACCCTGGTAGGTGGCAGCAACTCCGTAGATATAGGTCGCGTTGGGCACATTGAGATCAGTGTAGGTCAGCAGTCCGGGAGAGTTGATCGTGTTCAGCAGGACACCATCCCGAAAGACCTTGAATCCCGTCAGGAAAGGAGCTGCAGGCGCGTTCCAGGACAGGTTCACGTCATCTTCCGTCACGATTCCCACCAGATCTGTGGGGGGCAGAAATTCCTGCACTGCCGGAACCGCGCTCACGATCTGGATCCCTGAAGTGTGGATATCTCCCTCATAGACCCCGCTCACGAAGTATTTGTAGCTGTGCCCGTTCACCAAACCTGTGTTGATCCAGGTATTCAAAGAGGCATCCACGCTGGCGACGGGATAGCCGTCCCTCCAGACAGTGTAGGACAGGGGAGAGGGCTGGGTGTTCACCTGAGTCCAGTTCAGGGTGATCTGTTGATCCTGCGCGATTGCGCTCAGATTCTGGGGACTGCCATAAGTGAGATCATTAAAGCGGTTTTCCAGCACGCCCCGTCCCCGGGTGGAGATGAAGACCTGATTGGTACTCGTTCCCCAGGCCAGCTGCCAGACGGCTGTGCTGGAAAGGTTTTGGTTCAAAGAGCTGGAGGTCTGGCAATCGTCTGCGCTGAAGCTGATCCCGGTGTCATTTCCGGAGATCACCTGAGAGCCGGGCCCGGTGATCACGCTCCAACTGAAGCTGGTCATGGCGCTTGGACTGAAGGTGGCACCGTTATCGGTGGATTTGAAGATCCCGGTATTGCTGGAGGCATAAACGATCTGGTTCTGGGTTCCCAGGATCGGACGCACGGAGACCATGGGTTGATAAGTGGTCGCTTCCATCCCGGTGGAGGCCGTAAAGGTGGCTCCCATATCATCGGAATACCAGACCGCGGTAGCGCTGCCCTGATAGGAAAGGAAGAGACGATACTGACCCAGAGGGCCTTTCCCAAGTCTCAGCCGGGGCGCGAAACCAAACATGCCTCCGGAAGCTGTTACCCAGGTGCTGCCTCCGTCTGAGGTGTATTTGATCTCTCCGGTGGAGGTTCCCACCCAGAATTTATCGGGATCTGTGGGATGAACTTCCAGAGCGCTGACCTGCAGACCCTGATAGGTCACAAAGGTCCAGGTGTTGCCGCCATCCACGGAAGTATAGGCTCCATCCAGGGTTCCGGCCAGCATTCTGCCGGATTGATAATAATTGTGGTTGGTGGGCACCATTTCATAGACCATCCAGTTGTTGAGTCCGGTCACCCGCTGTTCCCAGGTGAGACCGTTATCTGTGCTGCGATAGATTCCGCTGCCCTCCGCTCCAGCCCAGAGTTCCTGGGTATCCGCGTAGTATCCCAGACCATGCACAAAGGCAGAATTCATGCCTGTGTGGGAGGTTAAAATCGGAGTTTGATAACCGGTGGCACGGAAGATCCCACCCCAGTGTCCCAGCAGAGCTCCACTGGCGCTACTGGCTCCTGCCTGCCAGGTGGATTGAACCACTCCGGTATTGTAGGCTGTCCAGGTGAGCCCCTGGTCGTTGCTCTGTAGAACTCCTCCGGAATTTGAGGTGGCAAAGAAAGTGCCGTTGAATTCGACCACGCTGCGGAAGGTTCCCCCGGCGCGCAGGCTCCAGTTCACTCCGCCGTCTGTGGTTCTGTAGATCCCATCGGCATGGCTGACCAGACTGAAAAGGCTGTCCGTGGGTGAGGTCCACATGCCCCAACCATCGCCGGCAGGACCGTAGGGAGCCCAGCTTTGTCCGTTGTTGACGCTGGTCAACACCGAATTTCCCTGGCTGCCCATGACCACGAACATCCTTTCCGGATTGGCAGGGCTGTAGGCAAACTGACGCATGAATCCTGAATTGACTCCCACCTGGACGAAATTGTTCCCCCCGTCGGTGGAGACCACTATCCCTACGTTTCCGGATTTGCCGACGATGATGGTGTTCCCGTTGTTGGGCTTCACGCCCAGGCTGAGGATGTAAACACTGCTGAGACCAAAAGGAGTCCAGGTGACACCGTTGTCCGCGCTCTTGTAGAGGCCGTTGCGAGCTCCGGCATAGAAAGTTCCCGCCTCGGAAGCTGAGGCTGCCAGGGCATAATAGGGTTTGCCCTGCAGAGTGGTGGGGCTCCAGTTTATACCCCCGTCAGAGCTGGCATAGACTCCTCCCACCAGAGTGGCAAGGTTCAAGCCACAAGCGGCAAAGACGTGCAAAGGATCAGCAGGATCGGTGATTATGGAGCGCACATTTCCGCCCCAGGGACCGCTTCCGCTCCAGGCATCCACATCCCTGTCCGCTTCAGGAGCCGGGGCGGGGGGGAATTGATAGAACGGATTGGTCAGAGCGTGATCGGGGATCAACTCTCCGGTTTCGGGACAGAGGGTGGCGGCAGAGGCCATCCCGCATAAGATCAATAGAACGAAAATGGTGAGAAACTTTGCTTTCATCAGTATATCCTTCCTTATCATTTTAGATAAAATCACTGTATTCTTCCGGTCAGCGGGTGTGATTTGCGCCAGCCGGCTTCGGATTTGTATTTCCCCAGATGTACCCGGTCATTGACAGTGAGCCCAAAACGCAGCTACGGTTGAAGACGGTCGGAACTTCAGCCTCAGCAGATGCCCCCAGTGCGTAGAGCAGAGGCAGATAGTGTTCCGGAGTGGGGATAGAGAGCCGGGCATCCGCACCCAGATCCTCATAGGCAGCCAGAGCTTGATGCTTCCGGTCCAGAATCAGAGCATGGACCGCGTCATCAAAGCGCTTTGCCCAGTTAAAACCACCCTCGAGCTTCCAATCCACTCTGCCCAGATTATGCACGATATTTCCGCTGGCCAGGATCAGGACGCCTGATTCACGCAGGGGTTGCAGCAGCCTGCCCAGTGCCAGATGCTCGCTGCCGGGAATATCCGAAGCCAAGCTGAGCTGCACGATCGGGATATCTGCTTCCGGAAAGAGATGCACAAGAACAGACCAGGCGCCGTGATCGATGCCCCAGCTGTTGTCGATCTCCACTCTGTCACCCAGGAGCTTTTGAACCCTCTGAGCCAGTTCGGGAGAGCCTTTGGCGGGATATTTAACCCGGTAAAGAGCTTCCGGAAAACCATACATGTCATAGATCTGACGCGGATGAGGGGAAGAATTGATCCGGCAGCGGGGACTGTACCAATGCGCGCTGACGCAGAGAATAGCTTTGGGTTTGGGAAGACTTTTTCCCAAGCGAGACCACTCTTGTGTGAATGTGTTGTCCTCGATGGCATTCATCGGAGAACCGTGACCGACAAAGATCAGAGGCATTCGGGACATTATTCCTCCCTGCTGAAACGAGGCTGCGAATCGTAGAAGATGTTTCAGCCTTCAGAATTACAAGAGTGGACAGTTTACGCATTTGTCAAGTTTTAATTCGCCCCGGGATCGCAAGCCGGATATCTGAGATCCGAAGATTAAAAACTTGACAGAAACTTAGCGCGTACAAAATCATAAAACAATAGCAAAGGAGGAACCATGCAGTTACCGAAGGAACTTACAGATTCGATTCTGCAGAGTGTGCTGGCCAAGGTCAAAGGCTCGGTCACTCCGCAAGATGACACTTCGGATGACGATGACGGGATTCTGGGATTGGTCAAAAGATCGCTCTCACCAGATCAGGACAAGGATGAAGGCATCATGGGCTTGCTCTCGGGTGCGCTTTCCGGAGGCTCCGGAGGGGGGATCATGGACAGCCTTTCCGACCTTTTGGGTGGAGATGATCACGATGCTAAAGAGCCCGCACAGGCTCAAGGAAGCGGAATCCTCGGTGCGCTCACAGGTTTACTGGGTGGCGGTTCTCAGAAACAAGCCAGTCAGGAGTCTTCCGGGGGGATCATGGATCTGCTGTCCGGAATGCTGGGTGGCGGCTCTCAGAAACAAGAAACTCAGGAATCCGGTGGAATCGTGGATCTGCTGTCCGGAGTTCTGGGTGGAAATCAGCCTCAATCCCAAGTGGCAGAAAAAGAAAGCGGGATCATGAGTATGATCAAAGACGCCATCGGTGGGGAAGGGGTCATTGGAGACCTCCTGGAAAATCTCTTGCAGAAAAAAGGACTGAATGCCAGTAACCTTGCTGCTGACTCAGCCGGAGCAGCCGACCTGAAAGACAATCTGGTGGAACTGATCAGCAAATTCGTGCTGAACAAAGTTACCGGAAGCCTGCAAGGAGGCTCTGCCTCGCAAGGAAACACCGTGAGCAAGATCATCGATATGCTCACGCCTGATAATTGATTATCTTATAGATAGCTTTGACCATAGATCACGAGTATCGATCTATGGTCTGCGTCTTCAGATTTGCCAGACGCAAAGGAGGCTTGGATGCGTCCCAATATTTTAACGGTGGCTTATCTTGCGGTGATGATGCTCATCATCCCTTTCTGCTTAAGTGCCCAGTTTTCAGGTGGTACCGGCACTGTATCAGACCCTTATCTTATAGCAAGTGCAACTGATCTCAATAATGTCCGCTCTTATCCGGGATTTTACTTCCTGCAGACGGGTGATATCAACCTGAATGTTGCGCCATATAATGTGGGGGGTGGCTGGCACCCCATCGGGTCGGTCAATTCGCTCTATCATTATGATGGAGGTGGGCACAAGATAACCGGTCTGAGGATGACCCCATACATTGAATACGATCCCAAGGGTCTGTTTTTGGGGCTTAGCGGAGGCTACATCCGCAATCTAAGCCTGAAGGATTTCTACATAAGCTCCACCAATGCGGGGGCTTTAGCACAAAGCTGTTCAGGCACACAGATTGAGAATTGTCATGTCAGCGGAGACTTTCAAGGTTCACCATCCGCTGGGATGGACTGGGTAGGAGGATTGGTTTCGGAGGCTTCAAATTCCAGCAGCTTTAACAATTGCAGTGCCTGGATCACTGGCATGGGCTTAATGTCCAAAACTGGAGGCATTGTGGGCTTTGCCAGTGACAGCAGCATTGACAGCTGCAGAGCTTATGTTGACATAGGGGATTGTTCTGCCCTGGGCGGTCTGGCAGCCAAAGTGCACAATTCCACCGTAAGCCATAGCAGTACTTCAGGAAGACTGACCGGGGGAGCCGGCATGAGTGGAGGATTGATCGGAGAAATTTCTGCCTCAGAAGTGTCCTTTTGCTTTGCAAATCTGGAAATGGCTTCGCTCTGGGATATGATAGGCGGATTAGCGGGTTTATCACATTCCGGATCTGTTATCTCCAATTGCCACGTCAATGTTTGGTTCGAAGGAACAGCGGAGGGTTTCGTCAGCGGGTTTATCTGTGATATGTATGGCACTCAGATCATCAATTGCTATTCCAGTTCGGTGCAGAATGGTGCATACTGCTACACGGCAATAGGATTCATGGAGACTGATTGTTCAATCACAAACAGCTATTACAACAGAGATCTTATGATTCCCGAAGATGATGATTATCAGTTCACAACTGGCAGAACGACAACCGAGATGACATGGCCTCCTGCAGCCAACACCTATATTGGCTGGGATTTTCAAAATGTATGGCAAGAAGACCCGAATTATGATTTAAATGCCGGTTACCCCCGCTTGCGAAACCTTGATTACAGTTGTTTTGTTCCCTCGCCAAAGTTCAATATACCCTCCGGCGCTTTCAGCAATACCCTCGTTTTTGAGATCAGCTGCTCTGATCCGGAGGCAGAGATCCACTATACTACAGATGGCAGCATGCCTGACCTGGCTTCTCCGCTGTATACAGGAGCTTTTACGATCGGCTCTCCGCTCACAGTTAAGGCCAGAGCTTACAAACCGGGATTGTTTCCAAGCTCGATCAATATATCTGAGATCTGGACCGATCCACCCAGCTTAGTAGGTTCGGGAACAGTTTCTGATCC
>JAKLEY010000117.1 GCA_022711455.1 Candidatus Cloacimonadota bacterium | reverse complement strand
GTGCTGGATCTCGTGGCCAATCTGAATCCTGTCTACTGCGCGGAAGTGATCCGGGCTTCGGTGGCTTGCGCGGTAGGCTTTGCCAATATGCCCGGAGCTCCCACCGGATTGGAAGTGCTGGACGTAGGCACCGGCAGCCAATTGCAGGTGAACTGGAACGCTTCCCCTGATCCGGCAGTGGATCATTACAATCTTTATTACAGCACTGATCCTGCTCAGATGGGCAACCCCATCCTGGTCCAGAATGTGTCCTACACTCTCGGTAACCTCACGGAAGGCAGCCTGTATCACATTCAACTGGCAGCGGTCGATGCACTCGGCAATGAAAGTTACCGCCCCGCAACCACCGGCACTCCCTGGGCTGTTCCTTTGGCTCCGGAAGACTTCACGGAGACTCCGCTCGACCATGCCATTCGTCTGGACTGGAGCCCCAATCAGGAGCTGGACCTGGCAGGCTATCAGCTTTACAAATCCACTATCCCCTCCCAGATCGGAAGCCCTGTCAGCACAGGCCTGCTGACCAGTAACTGGTACACGGATACTCAGGTGAGCGGCTCTTCCCAATATTATTACTATACGGTGATGGCGCTCGATACTGCCGGCAACCCATCTCCGTACACTGAAACCCTTTCCAGCCGCCCGATCACTCTGGATCAGGGGATCCTGATCGTGGATGAGACCCGTAACATGAGCGGGACCAGTCCTTTTCAACCCAGTGATATTCAGGCAGACAGCTTCTATGCGGATCTGATGCAGTCTTATCAGACCACGCAGCTTGACACCGATAACAGCGGGGAGTATCTGCGACTGGCAGACCTGTGTGTCTATTCCTCAATTCTTTGGCACGGCAATGACACAAGCGAAATGGATTATCCGTTTTACGTGAAAGAAGCCTTGCAGGACTATCTGGAAGCCGGAGGCAATATCCTCTTCAGCGAATACCTGCCCAGCCAGGCTTTTGAACTTTCCAGCTCATATCCCGCCTATTTCGGTCCCACCACCTTTATCAACAGCACTCTTGGCATTGCCTCCGCGGATCACAGCAACAGCGCCAGATTCCGTTATGCCATCCCTCAGGTAGCCGGCTATCCGGCACTGCAGGTGGACAGCCTTAAAACCACTGCTGCCTTCAACGGGCACATCATCCGGGTGGAAGGGATCAGCCCCAATGCCTATTCCACCAGCCTCTATCAATATGGCTCGGATTATGCTGACAACAGCCCTCAGGGCAGCCTGAACGATCTCCCTGTTGGCGTGCTGCATCAAACAAGCGGTGGCAAAGCCATCACCCTCAGTTTCCCGCTCTATAACATGCAGGCCGAATCTGCGGGAGCCCTCTTGAGTCATATCTTCACAAACGTCTTTCAAGAAGAGAGCACGGCATCCGATGAAAACAATTCGAGCCCTGTGGATATTTTTCTACATCAAAACTACCCAAACCCCTTCAAGCAGCAAACAACCATCAGGCTTGATCTGAGCGCAGCAGACAGCCCCCTGGAACTCAAAATCTTCAACCTTAAGGGACAGCTGGTGAAGACGATCTTTAAAGGAATGCCAAACAAGGGTTTGAATAGCCATAGCTGGGATGGAAAGGACGATTCGGGCAAGCTTTGCGCGCCGGGGATATATCTTATTCACGCTGGCAACGGAGTGATTGAGGTCACCCGTAAAGCATTGTTATTGAGGTAAATGCGAGATCGCTACAGCTTGTGGTCGATTTTGCTGATATTTTGATTGACAGTATTTGAGCACTTACCATAGTGGTGTCATAGGATAGATAGATTGAGATTTATAGAATAAAAAAAGTGTGAAGGAGGATAAGATGTCACACAAAGCACTGTTTCTTGTTATATTAGTTTTGCTGGGCACTGGGCTGCTCATGGCCAATAACGCGCTCTATTTCGACGGAGTGAACGATTGCGTTCAGGTCTTGAGCCCCGGAATCAGCACAATTTTTACCTGCGAGTTTTGGTTCCAACCATCATCTCTTGGTCTCACCGGTCAGTATGGCAGCACTTTGATGGGTTCTTCATCAGGAACGGACAGGTCATTCTGGCTCACCTATTATGGCGATGAACTTCGTTTGTGGCTCTTTGCCAGTAATGGAGCCCAACTTGTTACAACCACCGGTCTTGATATCCTGCCCGGGGAATTGCATCACGTTGCTGTCTCTGCCACCAGAAACGGTCCCTATGTACTGTATCTGGATGGAGTTGTGGTTGCCAGCGGAACCGCCAATAACCTCTCCAATTTCAATTCTCAGCTTACGATGGGTGACCTGCGTCCGGGTCGTCTGCTTGCTTATAACGGCTACATCGATGAAGTCCGGCTGTGGAATGATATCCGCACTCAAAGCGAGATCCTTGCCAACATGAACGCGCCTCTGACAGGGACGGAGCAAGGTTTGGTGGGCTATTGGCCTTTGGATAGTTCGGTCGGCGCGATTGTTTATGATCTGGCTTTACCTGCCCAAAACGGAACAGTTCAAAACGGGACTACTCCAAATCCCCAACCTGTGTTTGTGCCCAGCAATGTGACACTCCCGGTCGAGATGTCATCCTTCACTGCTAATGGAACCTCCGATTTCTTTGTGCGCTTGACCTGGGTAACTCAGACTGAAACTGACGTTATGGGTTATTACATCTATCGTAACAGCTCAGACGATTTTGCCGCTGCCACCAGGATCAGCGATTTGATCCCTGCCACCAACCAAACCAACACCCAGACCTACACCTACATTGATGATGAAGTTTCATCCGGATATTGGTACTATTGGCTGCAAAATATCGACTACAATGGCACGGATGCCATTCATGGACCGGTGTCCTACTATGTGACGATCAATGAGAATCCGAACGATCCCCCGGCGATCATTCCCAGCACTGCGCTGAAAGCAATCTATCCCAATCCCTTCAATCCCAATGCTTTCATAAGCTATTATCTGGCTGAGCAAGCTGACGTTAGCATAGACATCGTCAACTCCAGGGGTCAGATAGTGAGGTCGTTGAATCCTGGTTTCCAGAGTTTTGGTAACCATCAGGTGAATTGGGACGGTAAGGATAAAAACGGGATTGAATGCTCCACCGGGATGTATCTGATCAGGATGACTGCCGGAAAGGATATCTTTACCCGCAAAGCCGTAATGGTAAAGTAATAAATCCCGAAAGATTTAACCAAAAGACTGCGCCCGGATTAAATGCGGGGGCAGTCTTTTTCTTTTTATTGGAAGATATTCGTGAAATTCACTGCAAAAAGACTTGACAACTTTTGAAGCGAAGAATAATTTGCCCCCAAGCGATTCAGTTTATAATGCCCCACGAAAATGGGGGTTAGGAGGAATAATGGCTCGCAATTTGATATTTGTTTTGATTTTGATGACTACTCTTGGTCTCAACATCGCTTTTGCGCAGAACAATGCCATCGCCTTTGACGGCACCAATGACGCAGTTGCTTTTGCTAATCCCGGTCCCACAAACCAGATTACTATGGAATGCTGGTTTAAGCTTAATGCTGTTGGAACCGGAGATCTCGGGAAAACAATTTTTTCGTCAAATCCTACCCAGAATAAGAGCCTCTGGCTTACATCCGTGGGCTCTGAGCTTCGCTTGTGGGCGTTTGGAAGTTCGAATAATGCCCTCAGATTTACCACCTCCGGAGCAAACATTACTGTTGGCACATGGTATCACGTAGCTGTTGTGGCCAAACGTGGAGCAGCCAACAGAACCAGACTGTATTTGAACGGAATTGAACTAATCAACCAACCCAGCTATGATCTCAACGATTTTGGTACTACATTCTACTTTGGCAATCTACGCACAAATGAGAGTTTGTACTGCTTGAACGGCTATATCGATGAAGTTCGGATTTGGACCACATTGCGTACACAGAGCGAGATACTGGCAGGAATGAATGCCATTCTACCGGTTGACAGCCCCGGTTTAGTGGGATATTATCCCTTGGATTCAAATCTCAACGACTACACGACTCCCGCCCAAAACGGAACGTTCTATAATGGCCTCGTTGTGTCACAGCCCACATTTGTAGCCAGCGACGTAACCCTGCCGGTCGAGCTTTCATCCTTTATGGCGACGGGGACCTCAGATTTCTTTGTGCGTTTGTCCTGGATCACCCAATCAGAACAGGATGTGATGGGTTTTATGTCTATAGAAACACAAGCCAGGATTACGCCTCTGCCACACGTATCAGTGAACTGATCCCTGCCACAAATCAAAGCAGCACCATGCAGTATATCTTCGTTGATGATGAGGTCAGCGAAGGCCTGTGGTATTACTGGCTGCAAAACGTGGATTACAACGGCGAAGATATGGTTCACGGTCCTGTTTCATATCATGTTAGCTACAACAATGGTCAGAATCCCGGGACTCCTGATATCCCCATCACCATCGGGATCGAAAAGATCTTCCCGAACCCATTCAACCCCAGCACAACTATCAGCTATATACTGGAAGAAGATGCAACGGTGAAGATCGCGGTTTACAACCTCAAGGGTCAGATCGTGCGTCAGCTCCACAGCGGGGACCGAATCGCCGGCAGCCACAGGATCGAGTGGAACGGTAGCGATGAATCCGGTCTGCCTTGCAGCAGCGGAGTCTACACCGTGAAAGTCCAGATCGGAGCCAATGTCTACACCCGTAATGTCGTGATGAGCAAATAAAAGACTATTCCACAAATAGATAAAAGCGGAAACCCGGTTCGGGTTTCCGCTTTTTTTGTTGCCTGACTATTCCACGTCATGGTCTTCAATAAACCTCATTTCCTGATTACCTGCAGGCACGCCCCCGGCACGCTGCAGGCATGCTCCAGGCACAAACGTGCCTGCAGCATGCCTTCAGCTTAGGTTGAAGGCGCAGGATAGTCACCACAAAGATGAGGACGTGGGGGGGGGCAGGTGTGGTCGGAACGGAGTCCGACCCTACACGATGACAGTTTATTCAAAGTGACAAGTAACGAGTGACGAGAGCAGGCCTCTTGTCACTCGTTACTCGTCACTAATCACTCGTAACGTAGCGCGTCTATCAGATTAAGATTTGCAGCTTTACGGGCAGGATACCAGCCGAAGAAGATGCCGATCGCGCAGGAGAAACCTACAGCCAGGACCACTGACCAGGGGGTGACCGCAACGCTCCATTTCATGGACTTGCCGACCACTTCTGCAGCTCCGAAACCCAGCAGGATACCCAGGAAACCGCCCAGAATACTGATGGTGACAGCTTCGATGATAAACTGGAGGAGCACATCACGTTTGCCTGCTCCCACAGCCATGCGGATCCCGATCTCTTTGATGCGTTCAGTGACGGAGACCAGCATAATGTTCATGATGCCGATTCCTCCCACCAACAAGGAGATTCCGGCTATTGAAGCCAGCAGGATGGTCATGGTGTTGGAGACCTTATTGGCAGCTTCGGCGACGTCGGTCTGGGTGCGCACCGAGAATTCTTCAGAGGTGGTGCCCCGGTGCCGGCTTTGCAGGAGGTCAAGAATGTCCTGTTGGACAACGTTGATCGTCTCTTTGGATTCTGCTGAGACCATGATCATCATGTTTCTCCAGTGTTGCCCCAAAAGCCTGGTGTAAACTGTGGTATAGGGTGCCAGCACGATGTCGTCCTGATCGTTGCCATTCACGTTTTGACCCTTGGCTTTGAGGACTCCTGCCACCCGGAAGGGGATGTTGCGGATGCGAATGATTTTATCGACGGGATCGGTTTCGCCAAAGAGGTTGTCTGCCACTGTTTTACCGATTATGCAGACTTTATTGCTGTTCTCGATATCTGAGGAGAAAAAGAGACTGCCTTTTTCGGCTTGCATGTCGCGGATGAAGAAGTAGTCGGCGTCCACGCCCATGATCCCGGTGCGCCAGTTATTACCCTCATATTTCATGCGTCCCCAGGTGTTATAGATCGTGGAAGCGTAAAGCACTCCCTCGACCCGATCGCGGATAGCCTCAACATCAGCAACCTCAAGCAGTTGGCCACTCCCTGCTGCGGGACGGGCTCCGCTGCGTTGACTGCCCCAGTTGGACGAAATAATGATCACATTGGTGCCCATGCTGTTGATCTGGTCGTCCACTATCTTCTTGGCACCCTGTCCGATAGCGAGCATGGCGATCACCGCAGCCACTCCGATCATGATGCCCAGCATGGTCAGAAAAGTTCTGGTTTTATTGCGTGCCAAAGATTTGACCGCGATCCGGATGATTCCAAAAATTGACATCAGTCTTCCTCCTCCAGTTTCGGGAGCTTGGCAAGGTCTGCTAAAGCATTGTGGGGGTTTTGGTTCAGGACGTCAGAGATGATCTTGCCATCCCGGAAAGTTACCAGACGCTCTGCATAGCTGGCAATATCATTCTCATGAGTCACCAGCACTATGGTTTTACCTTCGCTGTGCAATTGCTGGAGCACTGCCATCACTTCCAGAGAGGTCCTTGTATCCAGGTTCCCGGTGGGTTCATCGGCGAGGATAAAAACGGGGTCATTCACGATCGCGCGGGCTATGGCAACACGCTGTTGCTGTCCTCCGGAAAGTTGATTGGGAAAGTGATGTCTGCGATCCTCGATGCCTACCTTACGCATGGCGGAGAGGGCTTTTTCGTGGCGCTGATGCAGATTGCATTTATTGCAGTAGAGCAAAGGCAGTTCCACGTTTTCAAGAGCAGTGGTGCGGGGAAGTAGGTAGAAAGACTGGAAGACATAACCGATCTTTTGATTGCGGATGCGGGTAAGCTCCGCGTCGCTGATCGTGTGCACCTCCGTGCCATCCAGTAGATAGCTTCCGCTGCTGGGGTGATCCAGACAGCCCAGAAGGTTCATAAAGGTGGTTTTCCCGCTGCCACTGGCTCCCATGATAGCAATAAACTCACCCTTGGATACTTCCATATCCACTCCCCGCAGGGCATGGACCTTGAATTCACCCATGACATAGGTCTTGCTAAGCTCGGAAGTTTTGATCAGTAAATCTTTCACTACCCGTTCCTCAGAATCGGCCCATGGGACCACCGGGGCGTGCTGCAGCCGCATCCGCAGCTTGTTTCTTATCTTTAAAATTGATCCCGGTAAGCACGGTTGTACCTGGCGCAAGCCCTTCCACCACTTCCACAAAGGCTCCGTCGGAGATCCCGGTTTGAATTGGCAGGGGAGTG
>JAKLEY010000116.1 GCA_022711455.1 Candidatus Cloacimonadota bacterium | reverse complement strand
GGGGACCTCACCGGCTGATTAAAGGCTCCGACCCCACCCGAGACATCCGCGAACCGGCGGGCCTGCTTCCCATTCCAATAACCACCAGAGGCTGATCGAGCAGCGCGGCTTTGATGAATTTGGGCAGCACCATGCCATATTGCCCGGTCTGACGCGGACCCACAGTGTTAAAACACCGCACGATCACCACCGGCAGACGCTTTTCCCGGAAGAAAGCCTGAGCCAGAAATTCATCGATCGCTTTGGAACAGCTATAACCCCAGCGGCTGATATGAGTGGATCCCAGCAGGCGGTCATCCTGTTCGGCAAAGGGGATCTTTTCGGATTTGCCATATATCTCGGAGGTGGATGTGATCAGCACTTTGGCCTTGTGTTTATTGGCCAGTTCCAAAACGTTATCTGTCCCCACGATATTGGTTTTGAGCGAAAGCAGGGGATTCTCAATGATGTATTTAACGCCCACGGCTGCAGCCAGATGATAGATCTGATCCACACCGTGCACCAGTTTTTCCAGGAGCTCACGGTTCAGAATGCTGCCGATGGTATAGTGGAACTTGGGATGATCCTTGAAAGTTTCGATGTTTTCAAGCCTGCCGGTGGAGAGATTGTCGATGATCTCCACGCTATGGCCGTCTTTCAAGAGCCTTTCTGCCAGATGCGAGCCGATAAATCCGGCACCGCCGGTGATTAATATCTTCATAAGTATTTCTCCAATCTTCGGGTGACGCAGGAAAAGACATCTCCCCTTAGCGGTTAACAGGATTTGAACAGCTATATTTTGTCAATAGAAAAGCGATTTTAGTGTACCGGCGCTCACTGTAGCACCGATTTTGATCGGTATCGCAGGAGATCAGTTCGGATCAGAGTCCGAACCTACAATAAACCCTGTGCCAATGCGGCATCACTGCAGCATTGGCACACGAACCTACCTCAGATTATTCGTTCAGCATGAACGCGTCTGCGCCGGGGTGTGAAGTCTTCCGCTCTCTCTTCGTGTTCAGCGCGGGGATAAGCTGCCAGATGAATGATGCTCTTTTCATGATAGAGAGCAGAAGCCAGCAAGGTCTCCGTTTCGAAGCGATGATCTTCGCCCAGACCTACAGATCTGCCAGCAAAGCTTTTTCCGGCACAGATTTCCTTGAAGACCGCATCCGGATTTGCCCCGGGATGCTTCTGGGTGCTTTCAGCCTCACGCAGGAAATCAATCGCGTAGCTGCGGATGATCTTGGCATGGACGTCTTTCCAGACTGCAGGCAGGGAGAGCAGATCCAAACCCGCGAATTTGCCATTCACTTCCACATAGATGCCGCACTGCCCTTCCAGACAGGGGAAATGTGAGCTCAGCTCCTCCAGCTTGGGAGCCAATCCCGTGAATACATCGTGCATGGCTGAAGTGCCGGAGTGAATTTGATGAGACACCTGCAAATTGCTGATCTCGTTCCAGACCACGCTTTGATTTGCGTCATAACCCCGGTTTGATCTCAGGCTGTCGTTCACCCGCTCCAGTTTGGATGAGCGCATTTTGGGAGAGAGGACGTTCCCGGATTCCTGAAAAGCAGGGCTGTTGAAATGCCATCTCCCTGCTTCCGTGCAACTTACGGGAATCACCAGCTCGGACTTTGCCGCCACCAAAATCGTGGTGTTCACGATCCTGTTCTGTTTGGCACCTCTCATCTCCTCACCATCCAGCAACAACACGGGAAGATCAGAATCATTGCGGACGTGCAGATTGGGCACCCTGCCCCCTTCACCCAGCTCGGAAATTGTGATCATGCCCTTAGCCAAAGCGGCACTTAGGCTGAGATAGGAAGGGGATGCCTGATTAGTCGACATCAGCGGTAAAACCGCGATCGCGCCATAAGTTTGAACCTTGTCCAGCCCGAAACTGAACAGCCAGTTTTGCAATTTGGAATGCATCTTGAATACCTCTTTGATTCCGAAAAAGAATCCCTTAGAATGTTTAGAATACAAGTTCCGCTGTTTTCCGAATAGCAGAACACCCTTAGAATTGTGTCAATATTTGCACGTATGAATCTGATGTCAAGGATTTATTTGCGACCTGCCGCAGTGTCGCACTCCGATGCGAAGACATAGTTGGCATAGCAGGAGTTGAGGCTGCACGTGATACAGCTCAGAATGGCAGTACTAACTATTTCTGTACCATATTGTTAACAGGTGCGTCGCGCACTTGAACGCAGGTTCGGCCACTACACCCTTAGTTCGGATCGTAGTCTAATCCCACTGCCGGTCTTATCTTTCACCTATCTCTGACCTCCCCCTTTCAGCTGGCTGTCATCTCACTTGCTGAAGCGGTTTGAAAGCGGTCAGCAAGCGGTATGATAGCGGTAAGACAGCGTTAAGATCACAAGCAGGGACAGCCAGGGATCAATTAGATTGCCAAAACGCTCAGATCCGGATAGTATATCAATAAACTATGCCATTATAAGGATACATCCATGAAACAAGAAATAAATATCGGCATCGACGGAATGCACTGCGCGGCTTGCAGCGCGCGTGCTGAAAAGGCTTTGGCAGGGATTCCGGGAGTCAGTCTGGCGCATGTCAACCTGGCCTTGGAAGAAGCCAGCCTGGAAGTCGACGATAAAAAATTTGATCCCAAAGCTGTGGAAGGCGTGATCAAAGGCTTGGGCTTCAGCTTGCGAGGTGAAGCCACCCTGAGTGAAGACGAACAGCAACTCCATGCCCGCCAGGCATTTAAACGCATGTGGATAACTTGGGCGATCACCCTTCTGATCATGATCCTGATGCTTCCTATGATGTTGTGGGGCAGGCATGTAATTTCCATGCAGGCAGACCTTTGGCTTATGTTCGCTCTCTCCCTGCTGGCGATGTTCTTTCCTGCCAGAGGGGTCTATGTCTCTGCCTTCAAATCGGTTAAGAGCGGTGCTGCCAATATGGACGTCCTGATCGCCTTAGGCACGATCTCGTCCCTGCTCGTCCTGCCCTTGTCACTATTCGTCAAAAACATTGACGGACATGCTTTTACAGGAATCGCGGGAATGATCCTTGCCTTTCATCTTACCGGAAGATTTTTGGAATACCGGGCGCGGGGTAAGGCCTCCGAAGCCATTCGCAAACTACTCAATCTAGGTGCCAAAACCGCTCTGCTGCTGGTGGATGGAATCGAAACCGAAGTTCCGGTCCACAAGATCAAGCTGGGCGATATCCTTATCGTCAAGCCCGGCATGAAGATACCAACGGATGGCACCATTCTGGAGGGAAACGCGTCCATAGACGAATCCATGGCCACGGGTGAATCCATGCCGGTATCTCGAAAAGCCGGAGAATCCGTGTTGGGAGCGACCTTGCTGCTGGATGGCTATATCCGGATCAAAACCGGAAAGATAGGGGGGGACACCTTTTTGGCGCAGGTGATCAAGCTGGTGCAGCAGGCCCAGCATTCCAAGGTGCCGATCCAGGTGCTGGCGGATAAGATCACTGCTATCTTTGTGCCTGTTATCCTGCTCCTTGCTGCTGTAACCTTTCTGCTCTGGATGCTGCTTCCGGGAGTGATGGAGTCGCTCAGCGCTGCCCTGGCAACCTTGTTGCCCTTCGATCCCAAATATGGTGGATTAGGCACCGCTTTGATGGCAACAATTGCCGTTCTGGTGATCGCGTGTCCCTGCGCTTTGGGTTTGGCAACCCCCACAGCCCTGATGGTGGGCAGCGGGATCGGAGCCAATAACGGCATTCTGATCCGGAACGGAGAGGCTTTGCAGCGCATGAAAGATATCCGCGCGATCGCTTTTGACAAGACCGGTACCCTCACGTTCGGCAAGCCTGAACTGCTCGATCATCAGGGTCTGGAGACAGATACGCAGAGCATCCTGAGGCTGGCAGCCTCCCTGGAAGCAGCTTCCGCGCATCCCCTGGCTCTGGCTATCCTCTCCGCAGCCAAAGCAAAAGGGCTGGATCTCATTCCGGTGCAAGATTTTGTGAATATCAGCGGTCAGGGCATCCATGGTGTTCTGGAGGGCCGGAAATATCTGATCGGAAACCGAAACTTTATACTTTCTGCAGGTCTTGAGCCACCCGAAGAGCAAAGAACGGATATGAAGCATGCGACTCGGATCTGGTTGGCTGATCAAGACAGAGTTTTGGGCATATTCTATATCGCAGACACCCTGAAGCCGGAGGCCAAAGATGTGGTTCGGGATCTGCGTGCAATGGGGATCGAGCCTGTGATGGTCAGCGGAGATAACCTTGAAACGGCACAAGCAGTTGCGGATCTTTGCGGGATCACTCAGCTGCGGGCAAACGTGCTGCCGCAGGATAAAGTTGAGGCTGTCAAAGACCTCCGGAAACAGTTTGGAGCCGTAGCCATGGTGGGGGATGGGATCAACGATGCTCCCGCGCTCAAAGCTGCTGATATTGGAATCGCCATGGGTCAGGGCACCGACATCGCCATTGAAGCTGCTGATATCACCATTGTGCGCAGCGACTTGCGCTCTCTGCTCAAAGCTATAAATCTCTCCCGGGCCACCTTTCGCAAGATCCGGCAAAACCTGTTCTGGGCCTTTTTCTACAACCTTATTGCCATCCCGCTCGCAATCATGGGGCTCTTGCATCCCGTGATCGCTGAAATCGCCATGGCAAGCTCATCCCTGACAGTGGTAACCAATGCTAACCTGCTCAAACGCAGCCGGATATAGGGTTGCGGATTTCCAAATACCACCGCGCCGGATAGGTGTCCGGTGTCCAGGTTGGCATCCAAAAGCAGAAAAGATATTGACTAAATACATAGACTTTCCAGAATTTGAAACAGAGATAGCCCGATAAGGAGATAGAATGCCTGAAAAACATTCCGGTTTTCACGAATTCATGCCCGAGGACGTCTGGAAATGGAAGATCATCGAGAGCCGGGTCGAAGACCTGCTGGCCCTTTATAACTATCAGGAAATCCGCCTTTCCATCCTCCAGGATCACAAGGTTTTGCACGACGGGATCACAGCCCTGATGCAGGAAGATCAGGCTCAGGACGTCGAAGATAAAGTGCTCAGCCTCAGCGGCCCGGATCAGAGTATCAGTCTGCTCAGCCTCAGGCCGGAAGGCACTATCAGCGTTTTGCACCACACTGCCAAATTGGCTGCTCCGGGCGATCTTCAAAGGCTCTACTACCACGGCCCCATGTTCCGTAAAGACAAGCAGGGCAATCCGATGGAGTTCTATCAGCTGGGCATAGAATATCTGGGATCGGATAGCGTTCTCAGCGAGAATGAGGTCATTTCTCTGGGAATGCGGATCTGCAAGCAACTGGGTCTGCACGATATCTATCTCGAGCTGAACAGCTTCGGTTGCCAGACATGCAGACGCCCCTTCAAAGCCGCCATCCGGACCTATCTGGAGGAGCACAGGAACGCCCTCTGTGCCCATTGCTACAAGGTTCTCTATGCCAATCCCAACGCGGAAACAGGCTGCACTGAGCCGGAGTGTCTGGAAGTGATGGCAGCGGCACCGAAGATAAGCGAATTCCTGTGCCCCACCTGCAAAAAGAACTTCTCAAAAGTCAAGCAGATCCAGGCAAATCTGGCTCACAGCTACAAGGTGAATCCCGCCATGCTGAAAAACTTTTCCTATTACAACGAAACCGTCTTCGACTTCCTGCTAAAGAACAACGGCAAGCCCGTAATGATCGGCGGAGGAGGGAGATATGACTATCTGGCAGAGCGGATCACGGGACGCAAGATCCCGGCTGTGGGCTTCTATCTGAATCTGGATACCATCTTTGAGCTGATGCAGCAGCGCAAGCTCTTCTCCCGTAACACCAGCCCTTTCACAGTCTATCTTTGCGCCCAGACTCAGGATATGGATATCATGCTCCTGCAGCTTGCCTCCGAATTGCATGATTATGGGATCACAACCTATGTGAACCCCGAGATTCAGGACACAGAGAGCGAACGCAGGAATGCCGCAGCCCAGGGAGCTTCCCTGATGCTGATCCTCCGGGACGAGAATATCCGCGAGGGCAAAATCCTGCTGCACAATCTGGTAAAGGAATATCCCGCCTACATTCCCCTGAATCAGGTTGTGGGCGAAATCCTCTTAGCACAAAAATCACTGACCAAATAAGGAGTATATAATGCAATCAGTTATGACACACCTCGCCCCCAGTGCCATCGGTCCCTATTCACAGGCAATTCTGATGAATAATATAATGTTCATTTCAGGACAGCTGGGCATCGATCCCAACACGGGCCAGATGGTTGAAGGCTTTGAAGCCCAGACCAATATGGTCTTTGCCAACATCAAAGCTATTCTGAATGCCGTGGGTATGGGCTTCACAAACGTGGTCAAATGCAGCGTTTTCCTGCAGGACCTGAACGATTTTGCTGCCATGAATGAGATCTACGGACGCTATTTCAGCGCTCCATACCCAGCCAGGGAAGCGATCCAGGTGGCAAGACTGCCCAAAGACGGATTGATCGAGATATCCGTCATCGCGATGAGATAAAATGAGCATCACAACCAAGACCGGAGACCGGGGAATGACCTCGCTCTTCAGTGGGGAGCGTGTCTACAAAGATGACCTGCGCGTGGACGCCTATGGCAGTCTGGACGAACTGGACGCGCAGATCGGAGACGCAAAACACCTTGTTCCACAGGAACTTAAAGAGGAATTGATCGGCATTCAGAGACAACTCTACCGTGCCATGGGAAACCTCGCTTCCAAGAGTGGAGACTACCCTCTTCCTCTGCTGGAGGAGGATGTGGAGCTGCTCACCGCGCGCGTGCACTATTATGAATCCCTGCTGAACCTCAAAGGCTTTGTGTTGCCGGGCTCTCTGCCCGCTTCCGCCAAGCTGGATATCTGCAGAACCATTGCCCGCAGAGCCGAACGCAGGATCATCGCCCTTTCCAGACATGAGGAAGTCCCCGGCCCCATCCTGAGCTTTGTAAACCGCCTTTCAGATTACTTCTTCATCACAGCCAGATGGGTGGAGGATAGAGAGGGAGCGATTGTTTATAAAAAGGGGTGAAGGTTTGCAGGGGTGCAGGGGTGTAGTCAGATTAATTTGGGGTTTGCGGATGCTTTGTTTAAAATGGGGGTGAAGGTTTGCAGGGGTGCAGGGGTGTAGTCAGATTAATTTGGGGTTTGCGGATGCTTTATTCAAAATGGGGGGAAGGGTTGCAGGGGTGCAGGGGTGTAGTC
>JAKLEY010000115.1 GCA_022711455.1 Candidatus Cloacimonadota bacterium | reverse complement strand
CGATGCTGCCGGTCATATCCCTGTCATACCGCTATCATATCGCTTGCTAACCGCTTTCAAACCGCTTCAGCAAGAGAGATGATAGCGGTAGGCAAGGCAGATGCAGGAGAGCAGTGGGTGAGCATTCTCGCAGAGACCTGCTTAATCCTGTAATCCTATAATCCTTGGGAAAAAACCAGGATGTGTCGTCCCCAAAGGGACTCATATAGGTTTTACATCCTGTAACGCCGGGTTAAAACCCGTCGCTAATTATGTGAAGTCCCGATGGGACAAGGCATCCATATATCCCGACACCCCTGCACCACGACACCACGTCACCACTCCACCCCTGCACCCCTCCACCCCTTCACCCCTTCACCCCTGCACCACTTCACCCCTCCACCCCTTCACCCCTTCACCCCTCCCAACACAGTTCTTGACAGAAAACCCCCTTCCGCAAAGCGTGAACAAGTGTGCCCCAGTAGCTCAGGGGATAGAGCGCCGGTTTCCTAAACCGTTGGTCGGATGTTCGATTCATCTCTGGGGCACCATTAATTTACTAAAGTAGAGAACTTATGATAGATTATCAGGTCGGTAGCATTGTGGCTTATCACCTGCACAACCTCCTTCAGCTTGGCAAAATCACAGATCTTGCGGATGGCTATGTCAGTTTTGTGGATTCCTGCGGGCAGCAGCAACGCTTTCCGGCACAGAGGTTTTGCCTGTTTTCCGCTTCACCGTACGATCTCATTGAGTTCTCCGAGTTGCTCCGGCAAAAGATTGCGGCGCTTGAGTTTGATCAGATTTCTTCCGCATTTTCCACTTCTGAGGCATTATCCTGGGATGAATATGTTGCGGCACATTGTCTAACAGATGATCCGGAGCGTTTTGCCCACTATTTCTATATTCGCAATCATCCTGAGCTTTTCATCTGGAAAAAGCACAAGTTCCGTCCCCGGGACGCCAGGGAAGTGGCAGATTTCAACCGGGAACTGAGCAAAGCACGGGAGCAGGATAAGCTCCTGCGCAAGGCTCAAAGCTGGTTGGAAGAGTTTATGGAAGATCCGCGGACAGCTCTGCCGGATGATCTGAAGAGGGTTTTCAAGCATGAGCTTTCGGAGTATCTCCTGAACGGAATCCAGACAGACCTGATCAGGGCGGTAGCCCACACGCAGCCTGAGCTGGAGCTTGAAGCAAAGATCAGATCGATCCGTCTGGCTATGGGTGAGATCGCTGTAGATACAGATCCCATTCTGGCGGATTCAGGTTTGGCAGTACAGTTTGATCATGCCTTAGCCTACAGCTTGTTGCAAACAGATTTCCCCGTGGCAGAAGGCGTCGAAGCCTTCAGCATCGATGATGAGGACAGCGAGGATTATGATGACGCGCTCAGTGTCTGCACTCTGGGATCCGGCTATAGGATAGGGATCCATATCTCGGCTGTGGCTGCCAGGATCGCATGGGGATCACAGCTTTATCAGGAGGCAATGCGCAGGGTCTCATCACTGTATCTGGCTCCGGGAGTCACTCCGCTCTTACCGGAAGAGCTTTCCAATCATGAGCTTAGCCTGCTTTCCGGTTCGGAGCGGGCCTGCCTCTCACTCTATGTGGAGACCGACTCTGAGTTTCAGATCCAAAACAGCCAATTCCGATCCGAAACCGTGCGGATCAAAGACAACTTCTCCTATCGTAAAATTGACCGGATGCTGAATCAGGCTCCCTTCGACGTGCTCCGAAAGTTCAGCGTGGCCCTTGCTTCCGAGCGAGGGAATCAGACCCAGACTAGAAATCCCAAAGAAGTTTACTATTATTTAAAGTCAGTCAGCTCCAAAGTCAAGCTCTGCAGGATCGATCCGAACAGCCCCGCCCGCGTCCTGATCGAAGAGCTGATGGTGCTCTTCAACCGCAGTTTTGCGGATTATGCCGTGCGGCACAGAGTTCCCCTTATCTTCCGCAATATCAATCAGTTCTCTGTTGAAGGGGAGGACAACAACGTCAGCTCTCAGGCGTATCTATCAACCACAGCAGAATTTCATCCCGGAATCGGGACCTCCGCTTATGTGCATGCCACATCGCCTATCAGGCGCTTTACCGATCTGGTCAATCAATACCAATTGCTCAGCCGGATCACCGGGAAAGAACTGCCCTTTACGGAAGATGAAATTGCAGCACTGATCCCCGGCATTGAAGAGCGCTTGCTGCGTCAGAGAGAGATCATCCAAAAAAGCGGACGCTATTGGCTGCTCAAGCTGATTCAGCAGGATCATTTACATTCTCCGCTCCCGGCTCAGGTGATCAAACACGTGCGTGACGGCTTGCTGATCGAATTCACCGATTGGCATAAACGCATTCATTTGCAAACTGATAGTTATTCCCGCTTGGATTCAGAAGTACAGATAGTGATCACCCGGGTCTTCCCAAGAGAAGGTTATGCGCTTGGGGATGTCATTAGTTGATAGGTACAGGCGGTCGCCGTACCGCCTATCTCATACAAGGGCGCTACAGCGAGCGCCCGTACACTTTTCTGTACAGGCGGTCGCCGTACCGCCTATCTCATACAAGGGCGCTACAGCGAGCGCCCGTACACATGACCGTACACAAGAATCTTGACACAAAGCCCCTCCTCAGGTTTATAGAATCGTTATAGATCTGAGTGAAAAGCGACAGCACTCATCACTCATTACTCATCACTCATTACTCATAATAAAAAGGAAGTCCGATGAAGATAGCAATAGTAGGTGCCACCGGAGAGGTGGGCAGAATGATGATAAAGTGCCTGGAAGAATTCGAGCTTCCGGTGAGCAGTCTGGAGCTTTTTGCCTCTCGGCGCAGCGTTGGCAACCAGTTATTTTTCAACGACAGAGCCCATACCGTTCAGCTTTTGGATAACGCAGCGATGTTGAGACATCAGGACTACGTGCTATTCTCGGCAGGGGCAGGAGTTGCCAGATCCTATGCTCCTCTGGCAGCAGAGGCCTCCGAACTGGTGATCGATAATTCCTCAGCCTTCAGACGCGATGAGAATATCCCGCTGGTAGTCCCGGAAGTCAATGGGGATCTGCTCTCCGGATATAGCGGCATCGTGGCCAATCCCAATTGTTCAACTATCCAGATCATCATTCCGCTGGCTGTTTTAGATAAACTTTATGGCCTGAAGAAAGTGATCGTTTCCACCTATCAATCAGTGTCCGGCAGCGGAAATTCCGGAATTCAGATTTTGAATATGCAACGCCGCGGTTCCTCGGAAAAGGG
Source organism: Candidatus Cloacimonadota bacterium (assembly GCA_022711455.1). Taxonomy (GTDB): domain Bacteria; phylum Cloacimonadota; class Cloacimonadia; order Cloacimonadales; family Cloacimonadaceae; genus PHBP01. The sequence continues at coordinate 4,042 of JAKLEY010000115.1, read as the reverse complement.
GATTTATCCCGAGATAATCGATCTGAACGTGATCCCTCAGATTGGCGGTTTTCTGGATGATGGTTATTCCCAAGAAGAGGACAAGATGCATCAGGAAGCCCGCAAGATATTGCGTCACGAAGAGATAGAGATATCCTGCACCTGCGTGCGCGTCCCGGTGATCTATGGACACTCCGCCTCTGTCTATGCCGAATTTGAACGTGAGATCGAGCTCTCCGATGCAGAATTTGCCCTTGCAGCAGCTGAATCCTCCGTCTTTTATCCAAACACCTATATGACCCCGCTGGAACTGGGTTCGTCCAACGATACTCATAGTTCCCGGCTGCGTTACGGAGTGGATCGTAAATCCCTTTGCTTCTGGAATGTGGGGCACAATGTGCGCATCGGAGCTGCTGCCAACGCGGTTCGCATCCTGAAAAGACACGCATCAGACACAGGGAGACTCTGATGGATCTCATCTCCATCCGCAAACAGCTGCATGCCATGCCTGAACTCGCTTTCGAGGAGCATCAGACCCAGGCTTTATTGCTCTCTCTGCTCCGGGAATTACCGGGGATCGTGATCCACCGGTTTGAAGGGATCACCGGAATACTGGTGGAATACAGCCATGGCAGCGGAGCCTACAAGCTCTTCAGAGCGGATATGGATGCCCTGCCGGTGAACGAAAACACAGGCTGTGCCTTTGTTTCAGGGACACCAGGGATGATGCACGCCTGTGGACACGATATCCACATGACGGTGCTGCTGGGTCTGATCCAAAAAGTGGTAAATGAAGAGCCTCAAGACAATCTGCTCTTCCTGTTCCAGCCTGCCGAGGAAGGCAAGGGTGGGGCAGAGGCTGTGCTGGCGCAGGGCTTGATCCAAAAATTCGAGATTCAGAGTGTTTCCGCGCTGCATGTGGCTTCCGGACTTCCGGTGGGCACCATTTCCAGCCGGGCAGGGATCTTCTTTAGCATACCCCAGGAATTCGATGTCGTCTTCAAAGGCAAATCCGCGCATGCGGCTTATCCCGAACAGGGGATCGACGCGCTCTCGGCAGCTCTCACCTTTATCACGCTGATGAACAGTGATATGGAAGACCTCAAAGCGGAGCATCCGGTCATCTTTCACATCGGACGCATGACTGCAGGTAGAATTCGCAATGTGGTTCCGGATGAGGCTGTGATCGAAGGCACCCATCGCAGTTTGGAAAAGAGCTCACGTGATGCCATGAACCGTTTTATCAGAGAGAATTCCGCTCTGGCTGCCGCGCAAACCGGAGCTGAAGCCACTGTGGATCTGCTCTGCAGCTACGATCCGGTGGTCAATGACGAAGCTCTGGTGGAACAGCTACAAGCTGTCTGCAATAAACTGCAGCTTCCCTTCATCCAGGCAGATCCGGCCATGACCGGAGAGGATTTTGGTTTCTTTACCAGCCTCTATCCGGGCCTGCTCTTCTGGCTGGGCAGCTCTTCCGACGCCCCCCTGCACTCTGATCAATTCCTGCCGGATGAGAAATGCATTGAGGGCGGCATCAATGTCTTCTATTCGCTGATTTAGAAAAAATTAGGAATTAAGAATAAATAATTAAGCAGCGCGCCTCCCGGATCGCAGACTTTCTAGTCTGCGTGCCTCCGGAGGAGGCATTTCGGTTCCGCAGGAGTCATTTCCGCCTACTCTAGGTCAAAGGGGCTATCCAATCTTCCTTCATCCAGCAGACTTGGGAGCGCATGATAGTCATCGGGGGCGGATAGGACTCGTGCCCTCGCAGATCATAGCAACACACATCTGCATTTGCTTGGGCATGAGTCCTATCCGCGTCAAAGTCTGAACCGCGTTTATGACACTTGCCGTCTGGAGAAAGTTTTCAGTGCGTTCTTGCCCTGTTCTGTCGCGGAAATGACTCCTGCTAAAAAAGGGCGCTACAGCGAGCGCCCGTACATCTTAAATCTTAAATCTTAAATCTTAAATTAACTGTTGATCAACATACTTAGTCAATCTGCTGAGGCAGTTCACATAAGAACCCAGCTCATTATCATACCAGCCAAAGATCTTGGCATGGGTGACGGGGAGGCTGATGTCATCTTCCAAACTGACTCCGCTGGCTGCCAGCACTTCCTTGGAGAGGGTCAGGAATCCTGTTCTGGTGTGGGTCTCATGCGCCTCAAGGGTGCAGGCTGCCATGCTTCCGATCAGATCAGCAGACACGTTTTGGCGTTCGCTGTAGACCAGCAGGTCTTTTTGGCTGCCCTCTGAAGCTTCTTTATAGATGCGGTTCAAAAAAGCCCGGCTGACCGTGGGTTCACCGTTTTTATCCAGTTGAGAATGGAAGGTGATGTTGAGGATGATCAGCGACACGGTGCTGGTCGGAACCCTTACGGAATCTGCCATGAAGCCGATCTTGGAGATCTGGGGCATGACTTGTTCGAGGGTCTTGGCAGCTCCGGTGGTAGAGAGGATGATATTATTGAGCACACTGCGGTTCTTGCGCAAGTCCGAAGCACCCACGGATGGAACGCTGTCCAGAATGCTCTGGGTGTTGGTGGTGGCATGGATGGTGGACATCGAAGCTGTCACGATCTGCTGGGTGGCGTGGTGTTCAAACAGCGGCAGCATCATATGCGCCAAACCTGTGGTGGTGCAGGACGCGGCAGAGATGATCTGGTCATTGCGGGGGTCAAATTTGCTGTGGTTGATCCCGTAGATCAGGGTTGTGGCATCATCCGAGCTTTTGCGGGTGGGGTCCTTGAATTTGAACGGAGCGGAAACGATCACTTTCTGGGCTCCGGCTTCCAAATGACCGCGCACACTGCCTTTGGGACTGTCCGCGGCTGCTCCGGGATCGGTGAAAGTGCCTGTGCAATCCACCACGATGCGGATCCCATCTCCAGCCCAATTGATATCTTTGGGGTTGCGGGCCTTACGCAGGATCTTGATGGGTTTACCATCGATGGAGATGATGGGAGTTTCGGCGTCCAGCACTTTGATCTCGGCTTTTTTGCCGCTCATACCATAGAGGAATTTGTGCAGCGAACCGTAGGTGCTGTCCGTCTCAATCACGTGGATGAGGTCATCCAGGTTTTTGCCGACTTCGCGTCCGCAATTTACCACATAGCCGTCGAAGTGACCCAGCATCAGTTGATTCCAGAGGTTGAGCTTCCCGATCCTGCCCAGGCCATTGATCCCCAGCAGGTTTTTATTCAGCATGACTGTGTCCATTTTGGTCTCCTGTATATGTTTTTGATTTTTCATATTCAAGTGATAAAGGCAGGTTAAAAGCTTGTGGTATTTTGTCAAGCTTTGTGAGATGTAGCGGCGCTCTCCTGAAGCGCCGTTTATTTTGAACACAGAGACACAGAGGCACAGAGACACAGAGGGGTATTGTCGTTTTATCGTTTTATCGTTTTGACGTTTTAACGTTTTTTTCCCAAGGATTTTAGGATTTTAGGATTAAAAAAGGATTCTTATATGGGATAATCTCCGCATAGCCTAAAAGGATTTCGTGCAGTTTAGAGATCGTGCCAGGATCGCAGACTTTCTTGTCTGCGTGATCCAGGAGGGCTCATTGACCCAGTGAGCCGGAGCAGGAACGTGCAGGGACAAAGCCCTGCAATCCCGAACCCATGCCCTTAATTCTTAATTTTTAATTCTTAACTAATTAAATCTTAAATCTTAAATTTTAAATCATAAATCAAGACACAAACATCGTCTCTATTAGGTACCATCCCAGATAGATCGAGCCATTATGTCCATCAATGGCGATCTTGGCTCCCAGCGGCAGATTTGTTTCTCCGATGCGGCAGGCGTTTACCTTCTCAAAGACTGTCATATTGCGGCAATTGACCACTCCTATCTTATTCATACGGGTGGCAGTTACGGCAGCATGGGAGGTGGCTCCTCCTCTGGAGGTGAGCAAGCCCTCGCATTGCACGATCAGGTCGATATCATCCGGAACGGTATCCGGACGCACCAGGATCAGCGCTGCTTCGGGATCTTCGGCTTTGACTTTTGCGATATCTTCCGCGTCAAAAACTATTCTGCCATTCAGCACTCCGTTACCGAC
>JAKLEY010000114.1 GCA_022711455.1 Candidatus Cloacimonadota bacterium | reverse complement strand
ACGCTCCGGCCATTTCCGGACGTGCCTTACAAGGTTACAAGGTCTATCGTGATGGGGCTTTCCTGGCTCAGACCTCAATGACAGCCTACACCGATCAAAACCTTGCCAACGGCAGCTATCAATATTACGTTACAGCGCTTTACGGCAGCGGGGAATCAAGCTCTACGAATAGCATCACCGCTGTGGTGGAGGTGACATACCCGGTCACGAACCTCAGTGCTGTGGTCAACGCGGACAACGTGACCCTGAGCTGGGTCTTGCCGGCGATCGCGCCCACGCGCGGGTTTACAGGATACTTTATCTTCCGCAATGGTGCCCTGCATCAGGTGTTGAATGACCCCGCCTTAAACAGCTGGACCGATCAGGGTCTGGCCAATGGCTCCTACTCTTATTATCTGACAGCTATTTATGACGCCGGACTGTCCATCCCCTCCAACGTGGTGGAAGTGAGTGTGAATGTGATGCCGGATCTCTTCCCGCCCACGGGTTTGAACGCTTCTCTCACCAATACCAGAGACGTTTCCCTGATCTGGTTTGCGCCTTCAGGCAATCCTCAGTTCTTCCGAATTTTCCGTAATGGCATCGAGATCGGCACCACTACTGCCACCGGCTATAACGATCTGAATCTTGCCAACGGCAGCTACGACTATTATGTGAAAGCGCAGTACGCGGAAGGTTTGTCCTCTGCTTCAAACACTGCCACCATCAACATCATGATCGCGGATCCGCCCGCATCCTTCACGGCTGTTGTCAGCGGCGGAAACAACGCTCTGCTCAGCTGGACCGCTCCCAACCAGGGCGAGCTGGGCTTCATCGTCTATCGCAACAATACCGAGTTGAATTTCATCCCCAGCCCCAATATCCTCAGCTACACGGATAGCGGGCTCGCCAATGGCAACTACAGCTATCAGGTGGCAGCGGTCTACAGCAATGTGATCTCCAACCGCAGCCCAGCTTCAGTGGTGACGATCCAGATGATCTACAGTCCCACCGGCTTTGCTTTGGAAACAGTTGGCAGAAACGTGAATCTCTCCTGGCAGGCTCCTGCTGATACTTTCGGATTGTTAGGCTACAAACTCTGGCGTAACGGCAGTCTGCTGCAACAGACCAGCTCGCTCAGCTACACTGACTTGAATCTGACAAACGGAAGCTATAATTATTATATCAAGTCAGTTTATACAAACGGAGAATCCAGCTCCAGCCAGATATTGAATGCCCTGATCCAGATCACCTATCCGCCTTCCTCATTGCAGGCAGTAGTTTCCGGAGATGATGTCAGCCTGTTCTGGAATCCCGCGTCTGACCTCTTTGGTTTCACGCAGTATAATATCTACAGAAACGGAAGTCTGGTGGCGAATGCCGCTACTCCGGGATACACGGATCTGAATCTGGCCAATGGCAGCTATCAGTATCATGTCACCACGCTTTACAGCTTTGGTGAATCAACGCCCACAAACACCGTTGCCGCAAATGTGGAGCTGCTCTATCCTGCAACAGCGCTTGGCTTTAACGTGGTTGATAATGATGTGAGCCTTTCCTGGACCGCACCCGTGAATTCCGGTGGCTTGCGTGCCCTGACCGGATACAGCATCTACCGGGGAGGAAACCTGCTCGCGAATAGCGTTCTGACCACTTACACCGATCCCGATCTCGCCAATGGCAGCTACCAATACTATGTCCTTGCAAACTACAGCAGTGGAAATTCCAGCCCCACCAATACCGTTAACGTCCTCATCGAAGTGCTTTATCCGCCCACCAATCTGGTGCATCAGGTCGTCGGCAATGCCGTTGTGCTCAGTTGGTCTGCAGTTCCTGCCTCCGGAGCTACCCTTAGCGGCTACAAAGTCTATCGGGATGGCAGCCTGCTCACACAGACAACTGCGCTGAACTATACGGATAACAATCTGGCCAACGGTGCCTACACATATTATGTGGCAGCCCAGTATGCCAGCGGTCTTTCGCTGCCCACCAACAGCGTGACGGCAAACATCCTGCTGGCTTATCCGCCATCTGCCCTGAACGCTTCAGTGACAGGCAACCAGGTCAGCCTCAGCTGGACTGCTCCTTCTGATCTGACAGGACTCACTCTCTACCACATATACCGCAACGACAGCCTTGCCGGGACTTCTGTCCTGACCAACTACACGGATAGTGGTCTGGCCAATGGAGTCTATTCCTACTATGTGACAGCAATATACGGCAGCCAGGGATCGACTTTCTCCAATACGGAAGCTGCTACGGTGATAGTGCCTTATCCTGCCACCAATCTGACCGGGACTTATAGTAATAATAATCACTCTGTCTCGCTAAGCTGGACTGCCCCAACTGACAGCTTTGGTTTTCAGTATTATATCATCTATCGCAATGACCAACAATACAACACCACCACCGACTTAAGTTTCAGTGATCTGGCTCTCGCCAACGGACTTTATAACTATTATGTGGTGGCGCATTACAGCAGCGGAGATTCGAGCCCCTCCAACCTCTACACGGTGTCGGTCCTGTGGCCCGCCTGGCCTCAGAACATACAACAAACGGTGGTCGGGAACGATGTCATGTTCACCTGGGATCCTCCCCAGAGCCTGTATCTATTTACCGAATACAGGGTCTATCGTACCACGACTCTGATCTATGCGGGAACCGAGACGAACTGCGCTGATCTGGATCTGCCCAACGGTAATTATGTCTATACGCTGTATGCGGTTTATGGAACGGTGCAATCCTTAGGGGCTTCTCCGAGTCCGGCGCACGTCGAGGTTCACTACGAGCCAGGTCCTGTGCAGACCTTGGTTTATCTAAACAGCGTTGAAGTTTCCTGGGCTCCTGTCTCCGATGCCGGTTTCTTGCTGCACTATCAGGTGTGGCAAAACGGAGTCCGACTGGGCACCACATCTGCCCTGACCTATATGGACTATGAAGTGCCCAACGGCAGCTTTGATTACTCCGTTTCCGCGGTCTATGAAAATGGAGAATCAGGTCAGACTGCGCCTGCCAATGCGATCGTGATCAATGGCTATCCGCCCACCAATCTCCACTCGACTGTGGCTGGCAACAGTGTTGCTCTCACCTGGCAACCGCCCACCAATCTCTATGGCTTCGTGGGTTATCGGGTCTATTTGAATATGCAGCTGCAGGCAAACACGACTGAACAAAGCTACAGCCTTATCGACCTGCCAAACGGTATGCACAGCATAGAAGTTGCCGCAGTTTATTCCAACGGCAGCATCGGGATCGCGGAACCGATCGCTGCGACTATTGTGATGCCTTATCTGCCTCAGCAAATTGGCGCTTATGTGAATCAGAATGACGTGCTGGTGAGCTGGAGCGCTCCCTCTGATGCTTATGGACTCACTGCCTACAAGGTCTTCCGGGGAACTACAGAGATCGCCACCGTGGAGCAGCCTCAATATTGGGACACGGACCTGCCCAACGGAATCTACAGCTACAGCGTGCTGGCCGTCTTTGGTGATATCCAGAGCGATCAGACTCCGGGGGTGGAAGCCACAGTTTTGATCACCTACCCGGTGCGGAATCTGAGCGCTGATTTCGAACTGCCCAGCCAAGTGCTGGTGCTTTCCTGGGAAACTCCCGTGGATACGGGATTACTCTCTAACTACCGTGTTTTCAGGGGTGATCTGCTGTTGGGGAATACCACAGCTCTGGAATTCAGGGATGCCAGCGCGCCCAATGGTGAGCATCTCTACAGCGTGATCGCGGCCTATGGAGACAGCCTCTCGGAAGCAGCAACCGTGACTTATCATGTCTTCGTGATCAGTCCGGTTCAGGATGTGCTTGCCGCCAAGACTGCTCTTGGCTACGACATCAGCTGGACGGCTCCCAATGCCATCACAGCACCGGATAGCTATGAGATCTGGTTCCTGAAGGATGGAGATCAGCTTGACTCCAGCCTCTGGAATCTGGTTGCCAGCGTGGACAGTGTTGTGACCGTCTCCGATAACAGCAGTATCACAGGCCCCGGAGACTATCTCTGGGCTGTGAAAGCTCTATATGGAACTGATGGAATGCCGGTCTTCTCCAATGTCGTGACCGTCGATCCCGTCACTCCTCCGCTACCCACGGAAACCAAGCTCTTGGGCAATTTCCCCAATCCCTTCAATCCGGAAACCCGGATCAAGCTGCAACTCAAACAGGACGGGCCCGTCAAGCTCCTGATCTTCAACGATAAAGGCCAGCTCATCCGCACCCTCAGAAACCAAAACATGGCAGCGGGTGAATACCTGATCCCCTGGGATGGGAAGAACGATAACGGCCGCACGGTCAATTCCGGACTCTATATCTATAAACTGATCACAACCGGTTATAGCAAGGCCGGGAAGATGATGCTGATCAAGTAAATAACTAATTAAGAATTAAGAATTAATAATTAAGGTCTGCGGTTCTCGGATCGCAGACCTTAAATTTGCGCGCTTAATTCTTAATTTTTAATTCTTAATTAATCAAGGAACAATGACCACCCAGATCCGTTCCCCTCTCTCAAACTGTCCTTCTATCAGGCTCTTGAGCTCCCGGATATTATCGTTGCTCACGCGGATGCAGCCGTGGGAGGCGTGTGTTCCCAGTTCATGGGGACGGCTGGTGCCATGGATTCCGATCCCTGTCCAGCTTTTCTCGCTGAAGGTCTCGTTCTTACCGGTGACCAATCTCAGGAACCAGGGACCGTAGGCAGATTCCACCTGTTTGCCGTAGCGGAAGGTCCATTTACTGGCATCGTGGATGTTTGAGATATAAAAATTGCCTTCAGGAGTCATCCATTGGCTTTGCTGGATCTTGTCTCCGCTGCCTTTGCCGACCGCGGTGGTAAAAGACTTCAGCAGCAGTCCATCCTGATACAGGCTTAGTTTGTGTTCGCTTTTATCGATCCGGATATGGTATCCGGTGGGTGGGACGTCCATAGGTACTCTGCCCAGGCTTTCATCCGGCCAGCGCAAGGAATCCGGGAGGGCAGCAATGTTTGCTGCCGGCAAAGCGCTTGCCAGGCAAGCAGCAAACAGGCATAAAGAAAGGATAAGCGTTGTCCGTTGCATCATCAATAAAACCTCATTTCCAAGCTTGATCTGATCACTGCAGATCGGGTTCATCATCGCTGAAGCAGGCAGAATTTTGTCAAACAGTTTTTCTCACGCTCTGACCCTGATTATCATTTGGGCATGTCCGGATGAAAATATTCATTGCTTTTTGTCAAGTCTGAGATATATTTAGTTCGGTGAAATGTAAACAAGGTAATAAACCCGGAAATAGAACCAACAGAAGCTCTGAAGGAGGTTATATGTTCAGAAGCAGATTCAACTTGGTTGTCCTTGGCAGCATGCTCCTTATGTGTTTAATGGTCTTCATCGCGGCCTGTGATGATGACGATCCTCCACCCCAGAATTTCGGCACCGTCAGCGGAACGGTCTCCGCCCCCGGTAAAGCAGTGCTCCCGGGTGTCACGGTCTCGATCGGTACCAAATCCACTACCACCAATTCCAACGGTTACTTTGTCCTCAGCGGGATTCAGACCGGTAGCGCGATCAGGGTCGATTTTCTCAAAGTCGGCTTTGTTCAAACCCAGAAAGTGATCGAGGTGCAAAAGAACCAGACCACTTATGTGACCGCGACTCTCTTCAATCCGGTCATCAGCTCTTTCTCTGCCGCCTCCGGAGGCACTCTCACAGATAGCGGATTGCAGGTCGATCTGCCGGCTAACGCTTTCGTGGATGGCTCCGGTAATGCCTTCACGGGAACAGTGCTCAGCGAGCTGAAGTATTTCGATCCCAGTTCTTCCGAAGCTCTGGAAGCCTTCCCGGGCGGTTTTTACGGAACTCAGACCGATGGCACGGAAACCATGTTTGAATCCTACGGCTTCTTCTATGGTGGCTTCTACGACGCGGCCAATCCGGCGACTAAGCTGCAATTGGCAACCGGCAAAAAAGCCAGCGTGCAATATCCGGTTCCCTTTGCCCTCCAAGCCTCCGCTCCTGCCACCATTCCACTTTGGTATTACAACGATGCCACGGGCAAATGGATGGAGGAAGGCTCTGCCACCCTGGTCGGCAGCATCTACACTGCTGAGGTCTCACACTTCAGCTATTGGAATTTTGACCACCCGATCGAGATCACCGATCAATCCACTTTAACAGGCAGAGTGATTCTGGATGAGGGAGACGTGCCGGTGGCAAACGCCCAGGTGGTGGCCACGGGAGTCAACTATGCAGGCTACACCAGGGTTTACTCGGATGCTAACGGACTCTTTTCGATCACGGTTAAAGCCTCGGCTCAGGTGCGGGTGCAAGCCTTTGCGGGACAGAACAATTCGCCTCAGACTGCGATCATCGATACCCCTGCCGGCGCAGGAAGCCTTGCCATCGGTGATCTGGTAGTGGCAGACCGCACTTTTATCCTCACCGGCAAGCTGGTAGATAGCAGCGGAAATCCGGTTTACCAAGGCTACGGACAGCTTTATCAGGTCAATCCACCCGCCGGGGAGATGGCCTTCAACGTCTGGGTCTCCTGTGATTCACTGGGGAATTTCTCGCTCACCACTTCCAGTCCCGTGGCCAGCGGGTCCTTTAACGTCCAGTTCAGATTCCAGGTCCGCGGCACCCTCTTCTCCAATCCTATTGCCTTCACTATTCCCCAGCCTGGCCAGGTGCGTGATTTCGGGACTGTCACCTTGCGTCCGGGTGGAAATCTGAGCGGAAGAGTGAAGGATAACAGCGGTAATTGGGTGGCGAACAAATGGATAAGCTTCCGTCAGGAAGGCGCTTCCGGAGAGGGCAGCATGATGTCCGCCAACACGGATGCCCAAGGGAACTTTGTTTTGGAAGGCCCTCCAAACACCAGTCTGAGCAGCATGAAAGCTTCGGTCTGGATAGATGGAACGGAGTATTCAAGCCCTGCCATGACCCTCAGTTTCCCCGCTTCCGGATCCTCAAACAGTATCGGAACGATCACTGTCAGTCCGGCGAAATAAACTGCGCTGATAATAAAACAGTGACCGCCTTACCAGGCGGTCACTGTTTGCTTGGAGTAACATAGCTTTCAAGCTGTTGTATCCGAGGCTTGAGCCTCGGATGACCTGACAAACAGGCTAAAGCCTATGTTACAGTAGCATAGCTTTAAAGCTGTTGTGACCGAGGCTTGAGCCTCGGATGACCTGATGAACAGGCTAAAGAGCCTGTGAAGAAATGTTATAATATTGGCTATTAATTACTTGACACAAAATGAGAGCGCAATACAATGGCATTAATATAGATAAGGATATTAGTTGTCATGCACAAAGAAATCG
>JAKLEY010000113.1 GCA_022711455.1 Candidatus Cloacimonadota bacterium | reverse complement strand
TTGGTTTTCACAGCTGAGCCAGATCGATCCAAATGACCCCAACACCCTCAATAACATTGCTGCCTGCACAGGAGCCATGGGCAAAACTGAAGAAGCCAGAAAGCTTTGGGAAGATATCCAGGCCCGCTTTCCGGATTTCGAAGCCGCAAGATTGAATCTGGAAAAGATCAGAAATGGCATATAATTCCCGTTTCATGGCCAGAGCTATAGCTATCGCGGAGAAAGGCAGAGGCAAATGCTCCCCCAATCCCTTTGTGGGAGCGGTTATCGTTAAGAATGGCAATATCATCGGAGAAGGCTGGACACAGGGCTATGGCAAGGATCACGCGGAGATAAACGCTCTCCGTAAAGCCGGAGCTGAAGCAGCCGGGGCTGAGATCTATGTTACCTTAGAGCCCTGTTCCCACTACGGAAAGACCCCTCCCTGTGCTCTCGCTCTGATCGCTGCGGGGATCAAAACTGTATACGTGGGCATCATTGATCCCAATCCTCTGGTTTCCGGCAAAGGCATTGCCCTGCTTGAGGATGCCGGAATCGAAGTGCATACCGGATACATGCAGGAAAAGATCAACCGCCAATTGGAATTCTTCCTCTGCCGCATAAATCAACAAAGACCTTTTGTGAGCTGGAAAACAGCGCTGTCTCTGGATGGAAAATATGCTGCCTCTGATGGCAGTTCCAAATGGATCACAGGCATCAGCGCGCGCAAGCTCGTGCATCGTCTGCGAAGCGAATATGACGTGATCCTCACAGGGATCGGAACGGTGAAAGCTGACGATCCAATGCTGAACAACAGAGTATACAACACTCACGTTCAGCCCTGCAGAGTGGTCCTGGATCCTCATCTGGAGATCGATCCGGCTTCCAAGATATGTTCCACTGCCAAAGATCAAAGCAGCTTGATCTATTACCGTAAAGGTTTGAAAGCATCCGCGAAGATCAAGGCTCTGGCTGCTCTGGGAGTGGTCACGGTTGCAGTGAAGGGTGCCGGTGACAGCCTGGATCTGAATTCAGTGCTGCGGGATTTGCATGAACGCGGATATTACAGCGTTCTTGTGGAGGCGGGATCAAAACTAAGTTCTGCTTTTTTTGGCTCAGGTTTGGTGGATAAATGCTATATTTTCCTTGGGAATATGCTGCTGGGAAACGGTCGATCCATGTTGAGTGAGCTTCCCCTGAATAACATCCATGCTGCCATCAGGCTGGAGCACAGAAGGTTCAGAATCCTGGGGGAAGACATCCTGATCGAGGGCTATATCGACAGATAAATTTGTCACTGCTGCCAAAGCAGGGTATATTGTATTTAGAAGAAAATAATCCCATTACTGGAGGTACAATGAAACTGACAAATGCTTATGAAGTCGAGCTCGAGCCCGTATATGCCGATGGCGCTGCCGGAGCCAAGATCCGCTGGCTGATCGCTCAGAAAGACGGCGCTCCCAATTTTGCACTCAGAATGTTTGAAGTCGAGCCCGGAGGACACACCCCCTATCACGAGCACGACTGGGAACATGAGATATATTGTTTAAGCGGCAAAGGCTCTTTCCGTACCGAACGCGGAGAGCAAGCATTCGGCGCGGATGACATCATTTATGTCGATCCGAATATGCTCCATTCTTTTGAGAATGTGGGCACCGAAACCCTCAAATTCCTCTGTATCATCCCGCATGAGTCACCTGTGGTCAAGAAAACCCTCAATCCCTTTGCCGGCGAGACCGCAAACAACTGCTGAGCAGGGAGCTAAAGAATGATCAGCGAAAAAAACCTGAATTTCTTCAAAGATCTCGTTGCGGCGCCCAGTCCCTCCGGGTTTGAAGCTCCGGCTCAGAAAGTGGTCAAAGCCTATCTCAAAGATTGCGCGGATGAGATTTCCCAAGACCTCAATGGAAACCTGATCGCCTGCAAGAAAGGGAGTGGAAAACTTAAAGTGATGGTGATCGGACACGCGGACGAGATCGGGATGATCGTGAATCATATCGATGAATCCGGTTACGTCTATGTCAAAACCCTGGGTGGATTCGATGTCAATCTGCTGCCCGGGCTAAGGCTCGATATCTATCATCAGGGCAAGGTCGTGCGGGGATTGATCGGTAAAAAAGCGATCCACATGATGCGCGGCGGGGATGATAATCCCAAGCTGAAGATTGAAGACCTCTGGATCGACATCGGAGCCAGGAACAAGGAAGAAGCCTTGCAGAAAGTTTCGATCGGAGACGTGATCACCTACCACTCTGAACTGGAAATGATGTCGGAAGACATCGTCATGACCAAGGCAACCGATAACAAGGCTGGGGTTTACGTGGCAGCAGCGGTGATGCGCGAACTCTCCAAAAAGAAACTGAAAGCAAGTTACTTCGCAGTGTCTTCCGTGGGAGAAGAAACTACGATGAAAGGCGCATCCACGAGCTCTTTCCGGATCGAACCCGATATCGCGATAGCAGTGGACGTCACTTTCACTTCTGACATCCCGGGAGCCGATAAAAGGGTCTTTGGCGATGTGGCACTGGGGAAAGGTCCCGTTCTCACTCTGGGTGCCTTGGTTCATCCCGGTTTGAACGACAGGATCAAGACATTGGCCGGGAAACTAAATATCCCGATTCAGCTGGAGATCGCTGCCGGCAGGACAGGCACAGATGCAGACGCAATCCATGCGCATCGAATGGGTGCAGCCACATTGGTGATCAGCGTTCCAAACCGTTATATGCACTCACCCAACGAGATGATCTCGCTCTCAGATCTGGATAATGCCGTGAAACTGGTTGCCGCTTTTATCGCGGGGCTTGATGACAAGGTGGATCTCAGCCGCTGAAATAGCTTGACAAGATAGGTGCTTTACAGAGTGTTTGGTCAGTGTGATCAGGGGGATTGTGTTTTCCCCTGCTTAAGAGAAATATGAAATAAATGGGAGTGTGATAAATGAAGTACTTTCGCAAATTAGTGGGAGAAAAATGCTATCTTTCGCCCGTGTCTCTCGACGACGCGGAGAAATACACCGAATGGGTCAACGATCTGGAAATTGGACAGTTTGTGCTGTTCTCTTCCGCGATTCTGGATATCAACGGCGAACGGGAAATGCTCAAGAAGCTGATGGAAACCAGCGCTGTATTTGCGATCGTGGAGAAAGATACCAATAAGGTGATCGGCAATTGCGGCTTGCATGAGATCAACGAGATTCACCGCCGCGCTGTGTTTGGTATCTTCATCGGAGAAAAGACCTATTGGAATCAGAATATCGGAGCTGAGGCCACAGCCCTGATCCTTGATTACGGCTTTAACATCCTGAACCTGAATAATATCACTCTGGAAGTGGTGGCATATAATCATCGGGCCATTCGCTGCTATGAAAAAGTCGGGTTCAAGAAAGTCGGTGTCCGCAGAAACTACGTTTTTATGGCAGGAGCCTATCATGACGTGATGATCTATGATATTCTGGCCACTGAATTCAGCAGCCCTTACGTGAAAGAAGTCTTCGAACGCAGCATCAGCGATGAGGCAGGACGCAGCAAGATCACTATCGTATAGATGTTTCGGAATATTAAGGGCCAGGATCAGGTTGTTCAGCTCCTGACCACTCAGATCAATAACGACCGCGTCGCGCAAGCCTATCTCTTTCACGGTAGTGACGGAGTAGGCAAATTTATCACCGCGCTGTATTTCGGCATGGGTCTGAATTGCCTCAGCAGCAACGAATTCCGCCCCTGTGGCGTCTGCAGTTCCTGCCGCAAATTCCTTGCCTTTGAACACACTGATTTCAGCTATCTCTTCCCTTCAGTCAGATTGGATCTAAGCCTGGACGGTGAGATCAAAAACGCGGATGGGCTCAAACAGTATGAAGCATTCATCCGCAACAAAATTGAGAACCCCTGGCTGGATTTTAGCTGGGACGGCTCTACGGAGATTCGCAAAGAAAGCGTGCTCATGCTATCCAAACGTCTGGAAATGTCCTCCATGGAAGCCCGTTACAGGATCGTCATCATCGAGGACGCTGAGCAGATGAACAACACGACTGCCAACGCCTTCCTCAAGAAGCTGGAAGAACCTCCCTCCCAAACAGTGATCATCCTGATCACTGAACGGCTCTCAATGCTGTTGCCCACGATCATCTCCCGTTGCCAGCAAGTCTATTTTAAACCCCTGTCCCCCGCTACCATAGAAACCATACTCAGTGATAATTTCGATGTGGAAAGTGCCATCGCCAGAACCGCGGCCAGAATTGCCGGATCAAACCTGAAACAAGCGATCCGAATTGCCCACGACAGCAGCAGTCAGATACGGGATCTGGCCTTTAGTCTGGCTGAACTGGCTTTCCGGAAAGATGAACTAAGCTTCTATAATCTGCTCACCAAACAACGGGATTTCCTGAACGCCGGTAAGACCCAGGAATTGATCAAATACCTCTGTATTCTCGTTAATGACCTGGCTCTGCTTCCCTCAAATCCCGATCTGATTACTAATGTCGACCGGATGGAACAGATCACGCAGCTGGCTGGAAGCGGATCAGATCTGACTGAGCAGGCACGGAACTTTCTGATCTATTCCGAAGACCTGAACCGCAAGATCACCGGCAACGTCAACCTGAGTTTGATTCTGATAGGTCTCTTTCACGCTCTCACCGACTGCCTCCATCCGTAGTATGTCCAACCGCAAGCTGGCCAAAAACATAGCTACGATGTCCGTGGCTGTTTTCCTCTCCCGTATCTTGGGTCTCGTGCGAGATCAGGTGATGGCGTATTTCTTTGGTACTACCTGGTTAAACGATGCCTTCAACGTTGCCTACACCATTCCCAATCTTCTGCGCAGGCTCTTTGGTGAAGGTGCTCTCAGCACTGCCTTTGTGCCTATCTATAACGATATCGGAGCCAAAGAAGGGAAGAAAGTCCAGTTTGATTTTGCCCTGAATGTGATCTCTATCCTCACTCTCTTCCTCTCGATATTAACTTTTCTGGGGATTATTTTTGCCCCATTGATCGTTAAATTGCTCTATCCCGGCTTAGCTCCGGACACTATGATAGTGGCGATCAAGCTCTGCCGCATCACTTTCCCCTATCTCTTCTTCATCAGCCTGTCTTCAACCTTGATCGCGATCCTCAATTCTCATGACTATTTCTTTATGACCGGTCTTTCCAGTGCTCTGCTGAATGTGGGGATGATCGCCTCGGTGCTTATTCCTTTCTGGACCTGGGGTTCAACAGGGGAGGATCTGATCTATTGGTCCGCTTGGGGTGTATGTCTGGGTGGGCTGTTGCAGACTATCTCCTGCCTGCCCTATATGCGGATAATCGGTTATCGTTTCAAACTGATCCTGAAATTCTCCGGCGCTGCCATCACGGCGCTTTGGAAACGTTTCATACCCTCCATGATAGGGATCGGGATCAGGGAGATCAATCTGATCGCGGACAGCATAATGGCTTCATTTCTGCCGATCGGAAGCATTACAGCGCTTGGTTATGGCAACCGTTTGATGCAACTTCCTCTGGGTATTTTTGCCATTTCTGCAGGCACCGCAGTTTTGCCGTTGTACTCCCGCTTTGCCTCTCAGGACAAGCCCGATGATCTTTCTCAGAGCATGAAATTCTCGACCATCACTCTGGCATATCTGATCCTGCCGATCACGGTCATCATTCTTGCCTTGGGCAAGGATTTTATGTATGTGCTCTTCCAAAGCGGTGAATTCGACAGCGTTGCCACTGAGAATTGTTTCAAGGCACTGTTTTTCTATTCTTTGGGGCTGATGTTCTACAGTCTGAATCAGGTGGTCACGCCTGTCTTTTACGCTTATAAAGACACTAAAACCCCGGTTATGATAGCCGCTCCGATGGTGGTGCTAAATATAACGCTGAACTGGATCTTGATGAAGTATATGAGTTTCAGCGGATTGGCTTTTGCGACCTCCCTCACTGCCGTGGTCAATTTTGTGGTTCTGCTGGCTTTACTCAAGAAGAAAGTGCCCCAGATCAGTTTCGCTGGTATATTTTCCAATCTGTTCAAGGCAGCCCTGATCTCAATTCTGATATACTTCATACTCTTCTTCGCAAATTCCCGGCTTCCGGAACTGGCCAAGATTCCCACCTTAGTAAAGGACGGAATCCTCTCCCTGTCAGCTTTCCTGATCTTCTACGGTCTGGGACTGCTGTTCAAACTGGAATACCTTGCTGAGATGAGGAAGAATCTATGGAACAGATTAGCCCGCAGATAAAAGCCAAGCTTGCCTTTTTGCCGGAAGAGCCCGGAATTTATATCTGGAAAAACGAAGCCGGAGAGATCATCTATGTGGGCAAAGCCCTAAACCTTCACAACCGGATCAAGAGCTATGTTTCCGGCTCCCTGAAAGATCCCAAGACCGAGCAACTGGTTGCCCATATCCGTGATCTGGAGTATATCATCACCAACAGCGAGCGGGACGCCTTTTTGCTGGAATCCAATCTCATCAAGCAACACAAACCCAAATACAATATCATGCTTAAGGATGATAAACGTTATCCCTGCGTGAAGATCAGTCTGAACGAACCCTTCCCCCGAATCACGATCAGCAGGGACTACATCAAAGACGGAAGCGCTTATTTCGGACCCTTCACCGACGTCAAATCCCTGCGCAGAACCCTGAGAACCTTTGAATGGATATTCCCCTTGAGGACTTGTTCGAGACAGATCCCCCTGGACAGGATCAAGTATAAAACAGCCTGCATGAATTTGCAGCTGGGAAAGTGTCCCGCTCCCTGCGTTGGCTACATCAGCAGAGACGACTATATGGTGATCGTGCGCCGGATCCTGGATTTCTTCAAGGGACGCTATCAGGAAATTGCGGACGAACTGAGACAGGAAATGAATGAGCTTTCCGCGCAGATGAAATATGAAGCTGCAGCCCGCATCCGGGATCAGATCATTGCCATCGATAACCTGCAAAAAAGGCAGACCGTGGCTCAGCCGGACAGCCGAAACCTTGATATTATCGGCTTTTATCAGGAAGAAAGCATTGCGGTTACAGTCGTCCTGAAAATGATCAATGGAAAGATCCTTTTACAGGAGCAGTATCCTCTCACAAATGTCAATCTCAGCAGCCGGGAACAAGCTCTGACAGCCTTTATCAAGCTCTATTACAGCGACCGGGACGAGCTTCCGGATGAGATCCTCCTGCCCTTTATCCCGGACGAACTGGAGGAGATGAACACCTGGCTCAGAAACCGTTTGAGCATTCCCCAAAAAGGGGACAAAACCAAGCTGCTGGTGATGGCCAAGCGCAATGCATTTCACCTGATCGAAGAGCGGAAACTGGCTCATATGCGAAAGGCAAACCGCACCATCTTCCCCATTCAGGAGCTCAAGGACAAGCTTAATCTGCCCAGGCTTCCCC
>JAKLEY010000112.1 GCA_022711455.1 Candidatus Cloacimonadota bacterium | reverse complement strand
CCGAAGAGGATTATGATCAGGAGGTGGTATTTGAAATTAAACGAACGTTTCATACTAATCTCTCTTTACGGACGTGTCAAAGATCAGTTTATCGATGTTCCCTTTCGGCCCCAGCAGGATCAGAACATCACCGTCTTCAACCACGTCATTGGCGCCGGGCATGTCATTGAGGCGTTTTTCGATGACATTCTTACCATCCTCGGTCACATTCAGATAGTTATACTTGATCGCGATCACATTGATTCCGCGCTTGGACGGCAGCTCGAGTTCGGATAGTGTCTTGCCCACAAATTCCTTGGGCACAACCATTTCGATCACGATGTGACCGGAAGACAGATTGATATACTCCAGAATGTTGCGTGAGATGAGAGTCTTAGCCAGCTGATTACCGACCATTTCTTCCGGCAGCAAAACGTGTTGAACCCCGATCAATTCGAGGATCCTGCCGTGCAGCTGGTTCTCGACCTTGGCATAGATAATGCCCACCCCGATCTTTTTAAGGATCGCAGCTGTGAGAATGCATTCCTGGATATTACTCCCGATCCCGATGATCACGGCGTCCACTTCATTCAGATTGAGCGAACGCAGGGTGGCTTCGTCGGTGGAATCCATACACAAGGCTGTTGTCACTCTCCCGGCGATCTCATCCACCAGTTCTTTCTTTTTATCGATGGCAATCACGTCCATGCCATTCTCGGCAAGGATTGTCGCGACAGTCCACCCAAATCTTCCAATTCCTATGACAGCATAACGTGCCATATCTTCTCCTTAGCCAATGGCTATTTTTTCTTCCGCCAATTCCACATTGCCCTGTCGTTTCGAGATAGACAACGCATAGATCAGAGTCAGCGGCCCTATTCTGCCAATATACATCAGCAATGTTATCAATAATTTACCTATCGCATCCAAATCAGCGGTGATTCCCATGGACAGACCCACGGTTCCGAACGCCGAGACAGCTTCAAAGGCGATCTTTTCAAAACTAAAATGCTGGGTCATCATCAACATGAAAACGATCAAGAGCACGATCGAGAGAGCCAGAGTGACCAGACTGGTGGCTTCGCGAGCGTTGGAAAGCGAAATTTTCCGGTTCATCAGGGTGAGGTCTTTCCTGCCTCTCAACATCGAAGTCACTGACAGTATGAGCACGGCAAAGGTGGTTGTCTTTATTCCGCCTCCGGTCGATCCCGGAGAAGCACCGATAAACATCAGGATCAATGACACCAGAACCGAGCCAGAACCGAGCAGGGAGACATCGATCGTGTTGAATCCCGCGGTGCGGGTGGTGACAGATTGAAACCAGGATGCCAGCAACCGCCGGGAAACTCCAAAGCCTCGCATGGAGTAATTGTATTCCGAGATAAAATAGGCGATCATCCCCCCGATCAAAAGGGCTGCAGTCGTGACCAAAACCATCTTGGTGTGCAGCGTGAGGCGTTTCCCTTTCTCCCTGGCCGTAAAATAATGATAAAGGTCTATGATCACCGCAAATCCGATCCCGCCAAGGATGATCAGAGCCGTGATCCCAAGGTTGATGTTCACATTATCGATGAATGGAACCAGACCCTGGCTGTAGAGAGAGAATCCGGCATTACAAAAGGCAGATACCGAGTGAAAGATAGCAAAATAGAAAGCCCGCAGAGGCTCCGTGACCTGAACAAAGCTGAAATACAGAACCAGGGCTCCGATGCTCTCAATGATCAGGGTCACCAGCACAATATTCCTCAGGAGAGCAAAGATATCAAACGACTGCGCCTCACCCATCATGGAATGCATCACATTCTCCAGCTTCAAAGTGAGCCTTTGCCCCATGATCAGAGCGAATGCGGTGGATATGGTCATGATCCCGAGGCCTCCGATCTGGATCAGGAGCAGGATCACAACCTGCCCGAAAATGGTAAAGTATTTCGCGGTGTCCACCACGATCAGACCGGTGACGCATGTGGCTGAAGTGGAGGTAAACAAAGCATCGATGAAAGGAGTCACCTTGTTCTCAACCGAAGCTGCCGGCAGCATCAGGAGCGCGGTTCCGGTGAGGATCACGCCCAAAAAGCTCAGCATTAAAGTGATTGGGGGATTATCGGTCAAAAGCTTATAAAATCTGCCTTCAAAGGCTCTGAAGATGAGAAAAGTGAGAATGAAATAGGTCTGCCGGATCAAGAGGAAGAAGATCACAAACTTGGCTTGATAGATAAAGAGCAAAGAGCCAAGCATCAGCATCACCACATCGAAAATGATGATCTTCCTTTGTTTGCCCGCATCCGACTGGGCAAATCTGCCCAGGATGGTTAAAACCAAAAAGAGGATATTGGCCAGCGCGGTGAGGGATTCCACCACCTTAAAATCGAGATAGAAGGAGATTATGGATTCAAAAAACAGGACCGCAAAGCTCCAGAATGCCAGAATATAGGCAAAGATCTCGATATACTTCAGGCCGTTGCTCTTCAGATTTTTATTCATCGCTCAGATTTGGATGGCTTCCCTGATTTTGGTGGCAATTTCCTCTACAGTCCCTGAGGCGGACACCTCGCGCAGCAAACCACGCTCTTCGAAGAAAGTCACCAAACCCAGGGTCTGGTTGTAGAACTCTTTGAACCTCTGGCGAATAGCCTCTTCCGTGTCATCTTCGCGCTGCACCAAAGCAGTGCCGCAATGATCACACACTCCCTCCGCGAGGGGTGGCTTTGAAATCAGATTGTAATCGGTGTGACAACTGGGGCAGTTGCGACGGGCACACATTCTGACCATGGCTTCGGATTCATCCAGCTTCAGGAAAACCACATGCCGCACCGTATAGTGCTCAGTGAGATACTTTGCCTGTAACATCGTGCGAGGAAAACCATCAAAAACTATGCCCTTGACGTCAGCAGAAATTGAGGCCTGAATCAACTCGAAAACAAGGTCGTCAGAGACTAATTCGCCTCTGGCGATCACAGCCTTCACCTTCGTTCCCAGCTCTGTTTGCCTGGCAATATGAAAACGGAACAGGTCACCGATATTAACGTGTTGAAAATTCAAGACTTTGCTCAGGAGCTTGGCTTGAGTTCCTTTACCACTGCCTTGAATTCCTAAAAATACTATGGATTCCATATATTTTACCTCAGTGTGAGCATTTTTGGAGTCTGATCATTATTGTCAAGAAAGTTATTGGTTCAGTCCCCGGGGCGGATGTTTCCGTTACGTTTTTCCGGTGCGGCTTGCCCCCCTCCCGGAGGTGATCATTACCCTGTCAGGTCGCTTGCTCACCGCTATCTGACCGCTTGCATACCGCTTTGGCAAGCGTTATGTCAGCGGTCAGGCAGCGGTCAGACAGGCGTCGGGTTGGAGAGTGACCGTAACATAGGCTTCAGCATGTTCGTTACATAGGCTTTAGCCTGTTCGTAACATAGGCTTCAGCATGTTTATCACATTCCCCGAGGCTCAAGCCTCGGGTACAACAGCTTGAAAGCTATGTTACGAGCACCACGAAAGCCACCGCGTAATCTTTTTCATGGCTGAGGCTGAGCTGGATACTATCTATCCCCTGCTGCTCCATAAAAGCCTGGCTTGCGTTGTGACACTTGATTCCCGGCTTACCCAGGGCATCGGCAACAACCTCGATATCCAGCCAGTTGATCACTCCGTCCCACCCTGTGCCAATAGCTTTCATCACAGCTTCTTTGGCAGCAAAGCGGGCAGCGTAGGACTGGTATTTACTGGCTCTGGATTCGCAGTATGCGATCTCGCCGGGTGTGAACAGTTTGTCCGTAAAGCGCTCATTGTTTTCGATCGCGCGCTGGATTCTGGAAACACTGATAATGTCGGTTCCAATGCCAAAGATCATTGTTGTTCGAGCTCCAGCAGGAATTTCTTGGTTTCCAGCCCCCCGGCAAAACCTGTGAGTTTGCCATCCGTGCCGATCACGCGGTGACAAGGAACGATAATAGCGATGGGATTGCGGTTCAGGGCACCTCCAACAGCACGGAAAGCCCTGGGATGGCCGATTCTGGTCGCCAGTTCTTTATAGCTTTCGGTTTTCCCATAGGGGATATCCAGCAATGCCTGCCAAACCTTCACCTGGAAAGGAGTTCCTGCCAGTTGCAGGGCAGCCTGGAAACGCTGGCGTTTTCCAAGGAAATATTCGTCCAATTGAAGTTTGATCTGCTTTTCCACTTCCGTCTTGGGAGAAGTGGCTTTGGCAGAGGGAATGAATTCGATCTCAGTGAGGTTTTCGCCCTCACATTGAATGCTCAGGCAGATTTGTTTGAAAGTGTATATCATCAGGCACTCCTTAGCTTGCCAGCAAAAAAATCAGCCCCCTTCCGCTGAGGCAGAAAGGGGCTGTGAATGGGTGTTTTACGTTACGCGCTGAACCGTCTGCGCTCTTTGATCCTACCGGCTTTGCCTTTGGCACTGCGCAGGTAGAAGAGCTTGGCACGGCGAACCTGGCCATGACGCACAATTTCGAGCTTATCGATATTGGGCGAGTGGCTGGGGAAAATTCTTTCCACGCCGATCCCGTTTGATACTTTGCGTACTGTGAAGGTTTTGGAAACACCGGCACCGCGCTTTTGAATCACGATACCCTGGAAGATCTGGATGCGTTCCTTGCTCCCTTCTTTTATTTTATAATGGACCTTGACCGTATCGCCTACGCGATAATCGGGAAAGTCGGTTCTGATTTGGTCTCTGCCAACTTGTTGCAGAATATCCATGGTTCCTCCCATTTATATTTTCGGAAGATATGCGGTCAAGTACGATCGAAACAGCACTTCGGACGGACAGGTGTCTGTAATTTCCGGCTCCCTTGATCGGAGCCAGAATATAATCCGCCCCCTCATGAACTTCATCACAGAGCCCGTACCCTGTCCCGAAAAGCAGGAGCAGTGGACGGGATTCGCTGATAAAATGCTGCAAATATCTGAAGGATATCTGAGCGGGCATAATCCGTGCGGTTGTCGTTACTATTATAGGCCGCATGCCTTCCTGACTTGTAATCTGTGAAATCGTGTCGTCCAGATTGTCGGCAAGGCGCAGTTTGGACAGCGCCTCCTGACGATCCGGATTGTAGATCAGGCCATCATTGGTCTCCCAATGCCGGCAGATCCTGCGGATCAAATCTTGTTGATGAGAATCGGGATGGATGACGTAAAAACCGGCACAACCGTAAGTGGCAGCCAGCCGTGAGATGTCGTGCAGATCGAGATTGGTAAAAGATGTCAGGACGCGTTCCCCGTGTTTATTGGTCACGGGATAGTGCAGCAAACCCAGATATAACTCAGCCACGTTTGGGAAGCAGGTCCGGACGCCGGGAACGTGTCAGAAGCTCAGCCTGAGCCTCAGCCCAACCCAAGATCTTGCGGTGATTACCGGTGGTCAGCAGTTCCGGAACTTTTTGTTCCAAAAAACTCTCCGGACGACTATAGCAGGGAAAGCCCAGCTTGCCCTTGGAAAATGAATCCGTCCGCGCTGAATCGATGTCTGAAAGCACACCCGGCAAGAGCCTTGCGACTCCATCGATAAAGACCATGGCAGCCAGTTCTCCACCCGAAAGCACGTAGTCTCCGATTGAGATCTCGTCGCTGACGTCAAGATCGCGAACCCGCTGATCGATGTCTTTATAATGCCCGCAGAGCAGGATCAGGCGCTCCTGTTTGCTGTAGTGCTCCAGAATATCCTGAGTTAAGGGGCGTCCCTGAGGGCTGAAATAGATCACAGGAGCCGGACCCCGGCTCAGGACACTATTCAAAGCCTGATGTATCGGCTCGGCTTGCATCACCATGCCTGCAAAACCGCCGTAAGGATAATCATCCACCCGGCGTTGTCTGGATCCCGAGAAATCCCTGATGTCGGTAAAGCCCAGCTCGAGGGCAGAGCAGTTCTGAGCCCGCGCTACCATACTGGCAGATACGAAGCCGTCAAAGGTCTCCGCAAACAGGGTCAGGATCTCGATTTTCAGCACAGGAATCCTAAGAGAGGATTCTTGAGAGGATCCCGGCTTCCACCTTCAAGCCTTCCGCCTCCAGAAGCTCAGCAGCATTCTGCAAGAGGATGGAGGGGGGAGTGGAGATCGTTGCCTCAATGTAGAAATCGACGTAGGGGATCAAAAGCTCGCTATCCAGAGTGGTTTGAACCTCGAGGACATACTGGGCGCCGTTGTGGAAATAAGTTTCCAGGCTGCCCAGAGCCACTCCTTCGAAGATCACCGAGGCTCCCAGTAAATCATCCAATTCAGTGCTTTCATCATCTGCTGCAGCATCATGGATGGCCACCACGGCCTCTTTATGCAGAGGACGTTCCTCCGCCACACCGTCTTCGGCGAATTTTACCCAGATCTTCTTATCCGATTCTCTTATATCACAAATCGTTACGTAAAACACTCTATCGCTGTTAAAGATCAGATAGACCTCAAGCCCGGGGCTCAGGCTGGCTTTGAATTCCGGCTTCACCAAGAGATGAAAATTGCCTTTGGAATCCTGACCGCCCAGCCGGCCTATTGCAGTGAGGTCCTGGACCTGCATTTACTCAATAATTTCGAGTTCGGCGCGCTTGCCTTGTTTTGTGCTAACCGCGTTAATGATGGTTCTGATGGCTCCGGCAGTTCTGCCGCGTTTACCGATCACTTTTCCAATGTCTGTTTTAGCTACCCGCAGTTCGTAGAGGGTGATCTTGTCACCGGAGATCTCAGTGATGTTGACTTCACTGGGGTCATCGACCAGTGCTTTGACCATGAATTCAATCAGATCTTTCATGCTTCACCTCATCTTTTATGGGCCTAAGCAAACTTAGGCTTCAGCTTCAGCTTTCTTTTTGGCTATCTTGTTCTCGTGCCAGATTTGCAACACACCGGCTTTACGCAGCAGGGAACGAACCGTATCGGAAGGTTGGGCTCCCACGCTCAGCCAGTAGATGGCGCGATCTGTCTCGATATTTAGTTTCAAGTCTTTCGGTTTGGGATCATACCACCCCACACATTCGATGTATTTGCCGTCACGTTTAACGCGCGCGTCGACAGCTACTATGCGATAGAAAGGTGCGTCATTGGCTCCCATCCGTCTCAGTCTCAGCTTGACCATTATGTCTCCTTGTATTTCTATAAACTATTTTACTTAGGTAGCCACGTTTTTCCGTAAGCGCGATTTCGTCAAGCCTTTTTTTGATAAAAGACCCCGCCACCGGACATTAGCGTATAGCTATGACCTGTAGAGCTTACATGGCTTATTTTATTGGGATTCTGATTTCTATTTATCCCCTGGCATACAGGGGCTGGGATTCTGGTCAGATTCCGGGTTTCATCTGCGGGAAGAGAATCACTTCCTTGATGGAGTCGTTCTCGGTGAGCAGCATCACCAGACGGTCGATGCCTATCCCCT
The DNA here is from genome assembly GCA_022711455.1 of Candidatus Cloacimonadota bacterium. Classification (GTDB taxonomy): domain Bacteria; phylum Cloacimonadota; class Cloacimonadia; order Cloacimonadales; family Cloacimonadaceae; genus PHBP01. The sequence continues at coordinate 84 of JAKLEY010000112.1, read as the reverse complement.
GCCCGCCCATCGGTGGCATGCCATATTCCAGCGCTTCCAGAAAGTCTTCGTCCACCACATTGGCTTCGTCGTCACCCAAAGCTC
>JAKLEY010000111.1 GCA_022711455.1 Candidatus Cloacimonadota bacterium | reverse complement strand
GGGGGCATATTCCATCACTATAAAATAGCTGCCGTCATGGCTGAAAAAGCTATGCAGGGTAACGATGTTGGGGTGGCTGAGGGTGGATTGGATTTTGGCTTCCTGGCGGAAGCGTTCCACCAGTTCCTGATCCATGGAATACTGACGGTAAAGGGCTTTGAGGGCCACTTTACGCTCGATATTGATATCTTCAGCCAGCCAGACTTCCCCCATCCCTCCTTCGCCCAGGAGTTTGAGGACCCGGAAGTCCCGCAGGATCTGGCCTTCGGTGAGTATCACTCTAGTTTCCCAAAATCCCCAGCAGGACACCCGCAGCAACGGCAGAACCGATCACTCCGGCAACGTTTGGAGCCATGGCATGCATGATCACATAGTTGGATTTGTCATACTGATGTACCACCACCTGTGAAACCCTGGCTGCGGCAGGCACAGCGGAGACTCCCGCATTGCCGATCAGGGGATTGATCTTGTCTTTCAGGAAGAGATTGAGGATCTTGGCAAAGAGGACTCCGGCAGCAGTTGCCACCGCAAAAGCCAGAGCACCCAGGATAAAGATTCTGATCGAAGCGGTGGTAAGAAACACCGCCGCAGTGGTTTTGGCACCCACTGTGAAGCCGATCAGGATGGTCACGATGTCGATCAGTGTGGTTTTTGCGGTGACGGCCAGACGGTCGGTAACCCCGCTTTCCTTGAGCAGATTGCCCAAAAAGAGCATGGCAAGCAGCACCATGGAGCCGGGCGCGATCAGAGCTGTAACAATAAAGCAGACTATGGGAAAGATGATCCTTTCACGTTGAGAAACTACTCTGGGTGATTTCATGCGGATCAGCCGTTCCTTTTTAGTGGTTAGCAAGCGCATGATCGGAGGCTGGATCACCGGCACCAGAGACATATATGAATAGGCTGCCAGAGCGATCGAGCCCAGGAGATGAGGAGCCAGCTTGGACGCCAGATAGATGGAGGTGGGACCGTCCGCGCCACCGATGATGCCGATGGAAGCGGCTTCCAGGACGTTGAATCCCAGCAGGATAGAGCCTATAAAGGTGGCGAAGATGCCGAACTGGGCTGCAGCTCCCAAAAGGATCAGCTTGGGATTGGCGATCAGGGTGCTAAAATCGGTCATAGCCCCGATTCCCATAAAGATCAGGGAGGGGTAGACGCCTGTCTTCACACCGAAATAGAGCAGGTTCAAGACGCTTCCGGGGCTTTCCACTGCCAGTCCCTGTTCAAAGACTCCGGGCATATTGCCCACCACGATCCCAAATCCGATAGGGATCAGGAGTAGAGGCTCAAAACCCTTGCGGATACCCAGCCAGACAAAGAGCAGACCGATCGCTATCATCAGGGTGCTGCCCCAGGAGATATTCAGGAAACCGGTGGTCTGGATGAATTGATATAATTCCTGCATTTGGCTCTATACCTCCAGCTCGACCAGGGGGTCGCCTTCAGAAACGGACGCGCCTTTGCTGACATGGATCTTCCTGACTCTGCCCACCAGACTGCTGTGGATCTCTGATTCCATCTTCATGGCTTCCAGGATCAGCACCACGCTGTCTTTATCCACCAGATCTCCGGGCTTGACCTTGATATCGATCACGGTGCCCGGGATGGGAGCAAGGATCATGCCATCGGACTGAACAGGTTCCGGAGCGGAAGCAGAGCTCTTTTTCGGGAGAGCTTTAGCTTCCGGTTTGGGTTTGCTTTCGTCACCCGTAAATTGCATCAGGAGGTCACCTTCCTGCACCGGAGCACGTTCCTTGACCATGATCTTACTGATGCTGCCGTCGACTGGTGCCGCAATTTCGGATTGCATTTTCATGGCTTCAATGATGATAATGGTCTGGCCTTTTTTGACCCTGTCACCTTCTTTGACCGGGATGGAGACGATCACTCCGGGGATGGGCGCGCGCAGTTCTCCGCTGCCTCCATCGAAGCCGGATGAGAAGGACGGAGCCATGGGAACTGCTTTTTCCTGCTCGGGAAGCTTGGGCACATGAATCAGGCTGTCGTCTTCGATCTGGATCACATAATCTGCTCCGTTGATATTGATGCGGGCGTGAGTTCCGCTGTATTCGACCACGCGTGCGTCATAACGATCGCCATTGATGGTAAGCTTATATGTTTTCAATTTATTATCTCCTTCTGCGGGTAAATTCGCTGTTGGGCATGTTAAAGGCCGCGCTATTGCGCCAGGTGTTCACTGCGTCGCGATTGAAGGTCAGCTGCAGTTTCCGGCGTTCCCTGATCGTGGTTTCATAGATGTGCAAAGCGGTGATGGCTGCCGCGATCACGTCCCGGTTCATATCTTTAGGGACTTTCAGCAGCTTACCGGAGGCAGTGATCCTGATCTCGGCAGGAGCCTTCTTTTCTGCTTTGTTTGTGTGCACCAGCTGGCTGATCACGATGCTGGTGACCAGCAGAGCCGAAAAGACAACCAGCATTCCGATCAGGGTCAGAGCCAATCCGTAATCCAATTGATGTTCTTTGAATTCCTTTTCTTTGGCTTCAATTTCTTCCGGGCTGATATCGAGTGATTCCAAAGAACGGTGATCCATGGCTTTGGAATTGGGATCAAGATCGTGACCCAGCATTGCTTTCAGCTTCTTGATAGGGAAATTCAGCACTGTTGCCACTTCCTGGAGTGTGCTGAGCTCGGAATAGCCATAACGAGCGGATTGACTGGCCAAAAAAGCCGTGTAGGGAGTGATCCCCAATTGCCGCAAGCTGCGTTCATTCAGCTTGCTATTGGCAGCTTCCAGCTTGAGATAGGCCTTCCAGCGGGGAATATCTTCCACCTTCAGGACTCTGGCAACTTCTGCCAGACGAGAGCTGTCCCGGATGCCAAAATCTTCCAGGATTTCACTTTCGCGTTGCACGATCACAGAGTCCGCCAGCGCGGAGGTCTCCACCGCTTCCGGAAGAGTGATCTTGCCACCCGAGCCACGGGGACGGGATTGCGCTGCCAGTCCGCAAAGCAGCCCCAGCAGCAGGATAATGATTGCTGTTCTACGCATCACTCGATCCTCTAAAGCGGGATATTACCATGCTTGCGGGCCGGAATGCTGTCTTTCTTGTTGGCCAGCATTTCCAGAGCACGGATCAGACGGAAGCGGGTGCGGGCAGGCTCGATGATGTCGTCTATATAACCTCTTTCCGCAGCGGCAAAGGGATTGGCAAACTTTTCGATGTATTCCGCTTCTTTATCTCTGAGCACTTGTTTGGGATCGTCCGTGGCCATGGCTTCTTTGCGGAAGATCACTTCCACAGCGCCTTTGGGACCCATCACAGCGATCTCTGCTGAGGGCCAGGCGTAGACGATATCAGCACGCATGTGCCGGCTGTTCATAACGCAATAGGCTCCGCCATAGGCTTTGCGCACGATCAGCGTGATCTTGGGAACCGTGGCCTCCGCAAAGGCATAGAGCAGCTTGGCACCGTTGCGGATGATGCCGTTGTGCTCCTGAGAGGTGCCTGGCAGGAAACCGGGAACGTCTTCCAAAACGATCAGCGGGACATTGAAGGCGTCACAAAAGCGCACAAACCGGGCACCCTTGATCGAAGCATCGATATCCAGCACGCCTGCTAAAACCTTGGGTTGATTGGCAACTATGCCCACCGGATGCCCATTCATCCTTGCAAAGCCAACAATTATGTTCTGAGCATAGTTGCGCGCTGTCTGCAGAAATTCTCCATCGTCCACGATCTGGTGGATCAGATCCAGCATATCATAGGGTTTATTGCTGTTTTCAGGTACCAATTCATTCAAAACGTCACAGCTGCGGTTGATCGGATCGGAGGTCGGAATGAAGGGCGGATCTTCCATATTGTTGGAGGGCAGATAGCTGAGCAGTTTCTTGATGATCAGCATAGCCTCTTCTTCACTGTTGGAAACAAAATGCGCCACACCGCTCTTGGACGCGTGCACCATTGCTCCACCCAGATCCTCTGTCGTGACCGTTTCATTAAGCACGGTCTTGACCACTTTGGGTCCGGTCACAAACATATAGCTGTTGGCTTTGTCCATGATCACAAAGTCCGTAATCGCAGGAGAATAGACGGCTCCTCCGGCACAGGGTCCCAGAATCGCAGAGATCTGAGGGATGACCCCTGAAGCCATGACGTTGCGCCAGAAGATCTCCGCGTAACCGGCAAGCGCATCGACTCCTTCCTGGATCCTGGCCCCACCGGAATCGTTCAGACCGATCAGGGGACAGCCGTTTTTGATTGCCATGTCCATTATTTTGCAGATCTTTTCGGCGTTGGTGATGGACAGCGATCCACCGAAGATGGTAAAATCCTGCGCGAAAATATAGACCAGCCGTTCGTTGATGGTTGCGCTTCCGGTCACCACTCCGTCTGAAGGATGGCGATATTTATCCATCCCGAAATTGGTGCAACGGTGGTCCACAAAGAGGTCAAACTCTTCGAAACTGTCTTTGTCCACCAGCAGTTCAATGCGTTCCCGGGCTGTAAGTTTGCCCTTTTCATGCTGCTCGGCGATGCGTTTTTCGCCTCCGCCCAGCATGGCTTCTTCCCTGCGCTGCCTAAGCTTGAGAATGGGTTCTTTGATCTCCATGGCTCTTTCCTTTTATATGTTTTTGTTAAAATCCAAGTTCGGTCAGTTGACATTATTTAGATGGCAGCTTTTTAGTAAAGGAGTATTTTCGGGATTGGTTTAGCGGTTATTGGTCTTGACTTTAGCTGAATTTGGAATAACTTATCAGAAAATACAAACCCCGGGAGGACCGATGAACGACCAGCAAATTGCAAGCTCTGTCAAGATGGAGCATATCAAAGACATCGCTGCCAAAATAGGTTTGAACCCTGAAGATATCGACCAATATGGCGATTACAAAGCCAAGATCCGTTATAAAGCCCTGTTCAGCCTCCCGGAAACACACACCGGAAAGCTGATCCTGGTCTCCGCGATCACCCCAACCCCTGCCGGAGAGGGCAAAACCACCACTGTGATCGGTCTTGCTCAGGCCCTCTCCAAACTGGGTAAACAAACCATCGCCACCATCCGTGAACCCTCTCTGGGTCCGGTTTTTGGGATCAAAGGCGGAGCTGCTGGAGGCGGATGGTCCCAGGTCCTGCCCATGGAAGACATCAACCTCCATTTTACCGGAGATTTTCATGCCGTGACTGCAGCGAACAACACCCTGGCCGCGCTTTTGGATAACTATATTTTTTATGACAACGAGCTGCGCATAGACCCCCGCAGAGTCAGTTGGAAAAGGGTTTTGGACGTCAATGACCGTATGTTGCGCAAGATCGTGATCGGTCTGGGTGGCTCCAAACAAGGCTTCCCCCGCGAAGATGGATTTGACATCACTCCCGCCTCCGAGATCATGGCTATCCTCTGCCTCTCCAACAATATGGATGAGCTCAAGGAACGCATCAGCAGGATCATTGTGGGCTTCAGCTACGACGGAGTACCCATCACTGTGAAACAGCTTGGCTTTGAAGGCGCGATCGCAGCCCTGCTGAAAGACGCGCTCAAACCCAATCTGGTGCAAACCACTGAAAACACTCCCGCCATCGTGCATGGAGGTCCTTTTGCCAATATTGCTCAGGGCGCAAACAGCATCATAGCCACCAAAACAGCTCTCAAACTCGCTGAATATGTGGTGACGGAAGCAGGATTCGGCTTTGATCTGGGGGCAGAGAAGTTTTTTGATCTGGTCTGCAAATACGGAAAGTTCTGCACTGATGCAGTGGTTTTGGTTGCAACCGTGCGCGCTCTCAAGATGCACGGCGGAGCCAAGATCAAAGACGTTGCCGTCCCGAACCCTCAAGCTGTCACGGATGGATTGCCAAACCTTGCCAAGCATCTGGAAAACATCCATAAATTTGGCATGAAATCCATTGTCGCGATCAACCGCTTCCCAACCGATTCCGAGGAAGAGCTGCAGATCATCAGCGATTTTGTGAGAGAAAACGGATTTGAGGTCTCGCTGGTGGAATCTCATGCCAGGGGCAGCGCCGGAGCCATCGATCTGGCAGAAAAAGTGATCACCATGGTGGACACCGCTGCCTGTCAATACCACAGTCTCTATGATTGGAACGACTCCGTGGAAAACAAGATCTTCAAGGTCGCCTCAGAAATCTATGGCGCTCAGAAAGTTGATTATACCGCTGAGGCCAAAGCAGACCTCAAAAAGATCAATAAATACGGCTATGACAAGCTTCCCATTTGCATCGCCAAGACTCAGAAATCTCTATCGGACAACCCAGATCTCCTGGGGCGTCCAAAAGACTTTTTGGTGACCGTGCGTGAGATCCTGATCGCGGGAGGCGCAGGCTTCCTGATCCCGATCACAGGAGAGATCATGCGTATGCCGGGCTTACCCAAACACCCCAGCGCGGAGGTGATCGACGTCGAGAGCGACGGGAATATCAGCGGTCTGTTCTAAGGCTGCTGTAAAATATTTCTTGACACAGAAATGAATTATCTAATTCTATGAATTCAAATAAAATATGGAGGATACCATGAAAATATCCGGTGTCTTTTTCTGTATCGTTATTATTGCATTTTTGCTGCCTTTCATGGTGGTCAAATGCGGTGATACCAAGATCGCATCCGTTTCCGGACTGAAATTGGCTACAGGGGGAAACATCTCCCTGGATTACATGGACAAAATGGCTGAAAGCACCAAAGCTTTGACCGACATGGCAAAATCCCTGCCCGGAGCGGAAGAAAGCCCTGAAGCTGAACCCGCGAAAGAAGAAAAAAGCGAAAAGCTCAAGCCCAATATCTGGGCGCTGCTGGCTCTCCTGATGGGTATCGGCGGATTGATCACCTCCCTGCTCTTACCCAAAAATTCCTATATCATCCCCCTGATCCTCGCGGTTGGTGGCATTATCGCTTTGTTCCTGATCAAATCAGGGGTCAAATCCGGAATGAACCTGCCCGCCGAGGGTGGTGCCCAATTTGCCGATATGATCAAAGTCCAGGCTCAGATCGGCTATTACCTTGCCTTCCTTGGCTTTATCGGAGCCGGAGTCCTGGCCTTCCTCACCGGCAGAAACAGCCCTTACGTCAGCCAGGAAAACATCTCACGCTTCATTCCCGATAGCGTGGAAAACGCCTTTGACAAAGCCAAAGATACCGTCACAGCCGCAGGAGCCGTGGTTGCCGACAAGATGGACGACGTGGTGGATAAAGGCAAAGAATACGTCGAAAAAGGCAAAGACTTTATCGAAGACGCCAAGCTCGATGAAAAGCTGGACGACATTGTGGACAAAGGCAAAGACCTGCTCGAAAAAGCCAATCTGGATGAGAAATTCAGCGGTGTCGTTGAGAAGGTTGAAGACACGGTCGAAAAGGTCAAAGACTTCGTCGATACCGACGACACGAAATAATTTACATTCCTTTCATTGACAATTGTGAAGCAGACCGCAAGCTGAGGCTTGCGGTCTGCGTTATTTTTGTAACATAGGCTTTAGAGCCTGTGAAATAACTAACAATGACAATGCAAGCTAAGGGCGTCATACAGTCTGAATTTGTCTGAAAATCGGCTGTAGATGCCCCACTTTTTTCTAATGGGGGCGATATAGAGGCTCACTCGGAC
>JAKLEY010000110.1 GCA_022711455.1 Candidatus Cloacimonadota bacterium | reverse complement strand
CGGTCGGGATAGCAATCCCAAATACCGCGGTGTGAAAAAATACGGCTCCGAAGCCGTGATCGCCGGTAATATCATCGTGCGCCAGAAAGGCACCAAAATCCATCCCGGCAACAACGTCGGCATGGGCCGTGATTTCACGCTCTTCAGTCTTGTGGACGGCAAGGTCAAATTTGTGACCAAGCAAAACAACCGCAAGTATGTGAGCGTGGTTCCTAACGAAGAATAGATTCCCAATAACTTATAAAAATACCCCCGCCAGTGGCGGGGGTATTTTTATAAGTTATTGGGATATTTAAGATTTAAGATTTAAGATTTAAGGGCGCGCTGCTTAAATCTTAAATCTTAAATTAAAAAAGGGACGCCCCCATCAGAGAGCGTCCACAACAAGTCACAAGAGCTATCAATCAGTTAACTTTAAAGGTCTTGTCTCCCTTTTCCAGGAAACCGATGATCTGTTTGGCAGCGGCGACTCCGGAATTGGTGTTGGCTTCTTCGGTTTGCGCGCCCATTTTCTTGGGGGTGTAATAAACCCGGTCGGCATAGCTTGCCATCAGAGTTTCGGCGTTATCGGGAGCGACGTCTGAGACATAGCGGAATTTCTTCTTTTCTTCCAAAGCCTTGAGTAGAGCGGCTTCGTCGATCACTTCCTTACGGGCTGTGTTCACGAGGGTTGCGTTGTTTTTCATCAGGCTGAGCAGATCCCAATTGATGGATTTCTTGGTTTCGGCAGTGGCAGGGATGTGGAGACTGACGTAATCTCCGGTTTTGAAGATGTCTTCCACAGTTTTGAGGGGGGTGACGCCTTCTTTAGTCATGATCTCACAGGGGATGTAGGGATCGTAGGCATAGCATTCCATTCCGATGCCCTGGGCGATCTTGGCAAGGTAGCGTGCCACATAGCCAAAGCCATAGAGCACCAGGGACTTACCGGCCAGTTCAAAGCCGCTTTTACCGTTGAATTTACCCCGGGCCATATAGATCATCATGCCGATGGCAAGCTCTGCCACCGCGTTGGAATTCTGACCGGGAGTGTTCATTACGATCACGTTATGTGCCGTTGCGGCAGCCAGATCGACGTTGTCATAACCCGCTCCGGCGCGCACCACGAGTTTCAATTTTTTGCCTGCGGCAAGCGCGGCTTCATCGATGATATCACTGCGGATGATCACCGCGTCCGCGTCTGCAATGGCTTCATGCAGCTGGGCTTTCTCGGTGTAGTTCTCCAGGAAAACCTAGTCACATTTTGCATTCTCGAGCTCCGCTTTGATCTTGGCGGCAGCTTCGGCTGCAAAGGGCTTTTCGGTAGCAACCAGTACTTTTGGCATGGTCTCCTCCTGTCTCATTTTTGTCTTTGAACAAGATTCCCCAAGGTTCAGATTTGTGTCAAGCCTGATTTTCTTGCTGCTGATTTGGGGGATATTTTAACACAGAGAAAAGCAGAGTTTTATTTTGGGGGGCACGCATTACTCATCACTCATTACTCATTACTTTTTTAAACACAGAGGCACGGAGACACAGAGGGGATTTAAGGAAGCTGCTGAGTGTACGGGCGCTCGCCGTAGCGCCGATCCCGGATTGGATATTCAGTTCGGAACAGCATCCGTACCTACCGTAGTGTCGCACTCCGATGCGACTACATATCTGCACACTCAGTTCGGATCAGCATCCGAACCTACCGTAGTGTCGCACTCCGATGCGACTACATATCTGCACACTCAGTTCGGATCAGCATCCGAACCTACCGTAGTGTCGCACTCCGATGCGACAACATATCTGCACACTCAGTTCGGAACGGAGTCCGAACCTACTGGTAATGCTCATCCCCCGGTCTGACCGCTTGCTCACCGCTTTCAAACCGCTTTCAATCCGCTTCAGGAACTGAGCAAAAAGTGCTTTGGCAGGCTTGGGCAAGGGGCTGTCCACTCATCTCTCCACAAGTGTCCACCCTATGAAAGTGACAGATGAAATCAAACAGGAGAAAAACATGAAAGTCGAACTCAAGTACAACCAAAAATACTACAGCGGGCGTTTGGATGACCTGATCTACTATTTTCACCCGGGTTTGGGGAAAATGCTGGCAAGGAAGAGACCCCTCCGGATGCCGGGTTCTGCAGCCAAAGAGCGTTTCGGAGCGGTATCCCGAAATCTGAAAGACTTGATCCAAAATCCTGACTACAAAACCGATTTGAAGATCTATTCAGAATTGCTCAAGGAAGCGGAACTGATCAGCCGGGGAGCGTCCTGGTATCAGCTTTTCACCAAGCTCATGTGGAAAATGCAGGAACTGCTCCCGGAACTGGATCTCGCCAGCCTCAGCAGACAGGATATTCTGGATCAAAGCTTGCCCTGCCGCAGCGTCAAACACGCGGTGGAAAGTGGGCTGGTGGCTATGGTGGAAGGATATCAGAGGCTCAATAATTTGATTTAAAATTTAAGATTGAAGATTTATGAGCGCGAGGCTTGGATTGCAGGGATTCTTCCCTACGCGCGGATCAGGAGGCCGAGTTCCGATTCGGCAAGTTTGATGGATTGCAGGGCTTTGTCCCTGTGTGTGAATCTTGCTTTAGGGATAAAGTCAATGCCTCCTCCGGAGGCACGCAGACTGGAAAGTCTGCGATCCGGGGTTGGGGCGCTACGGCGAGCGCCCGTACAATTCCAGCTTAATTTTTAATTTTTAATTCTTAATTTATTTGATGATTGCCATTTTCCGCGTCATCACCTTCTGTGGCGTAGTCAAACGGTAGTAATAGACTCCGCTGGAGACCGCTCTGCCGCTGTCATCCATTCCGTTCCAAACCAGCTCCCGGGCTCCGCTGGCAAGAGGGCTGTCGATCAGAGTCCGCACCAATTGGCCTTTGAGATTGAAGATCTCGAGGCGGGCGGACATCGGAGCCGCCAGGCTAAAGCGGATGGTGGTCTCTGGATTGAAGGGATTGGGGTAATTGGGATAGAGCACGCACGAGAGCTGCGGAGCGGAAGGATCGGAATTCGCCACAGCGGAAGAGAGACCCCGAACCACTCTGATGTTATCGATGGTCCAGCCCGGATCGGTGAGTTCGACGTGGCTGGAGACGTCTCGCAGCCTGAATCTGAGGCGGATGTTCATCCCGGCATAGGCACCCAGGGGGACGTATTCCGTGGTCCAGAAGTTCCACAAACCGGATTTGGTCCAGATGGCGGTCCAGTTAGTGCCGTCCGAACTGGCTTCCACGGTGCAGGGGTCGAAATTCCATTCGGTGTAAAGATGCGAATCAAAGGCAAGCATCACATTATCTGAGGAGGGGATAAAAATGGGATTTGTGGTCATGATATCGACGTCGCAATTCTCGGCGTAGAAACCGTTTCCGCCCCAGCTGTCGGTGATCGCGGCTCCGGAGACGGAAAGCTCGTTTTGCAGCACCCATGGGCCGTTGATGGTCCAGCCATCGGTGCCTGAGCTCCAGTCCTCACTGAGCAGCGGGATCGCTTCCGAGAGCTCGAAATTGATGTGGTTATAGCCTTCCACCAGAGTCACTTCGCCGAGGTAGGGATAGTAGCCACTGGCGGAGACTTCCACGGGGTAAGTTCCCACTTTGGCAGGATGGATGAAGCTGCCGTCCACCACCAGGGTGTCGGGAAGCATATCTTTGAAGATGATCCGCGCCGCGATGGGGTTTCCGGCGCTCTTCACGGTGCCAGCAAAGGTAGCATTGGCAAGGGGTTGGAGGTTGATCGTGGGGTGGGTGGTCCAGGTGCTGGCATTTACCCCTGCGGTGGCGCTGTATTCCTGATAGCCTTCTTTTCGCACTTTGAGGGTGTAAGATCCGGTGGCAAGCGGCTTCCAGAACTTTCCGGTGTTGGGGTCGGAAGTGCGGGGGCGGAACCAGGGCGCATCCCGCTCCGTGATAATGATTTGCGCTTCCAGAGGCAGACCCGTGGACGCATCCAGCACTTTGCCGGTGAGCATGGAATTGGTGGTGGAACCTCCTGTGGGATAGACCATTGCCCGGTTGATCAGCCAGCGCACGCCGTTGGAACAGCGGTTGACGGTATTTACCATCAGCAGTGAATCCGGCTGCAGATTGCGCGTGGCGCATTCCACCAGGACCTGGATGGTGCCGTATTGTTGATACATCCAATCGTGTGAAGCCCCTTTGCGGCTGAGGTTGGGCAGGTTCTCATAGCTGGCGCTGCCGTCCTCTTTCATGATCGAGCCTGCCACTCCGGCGCCTATAGACTGGGCAAAAAGCATGTCCGGAGAGGGGCGTTCTTCCTTCCAATTGAAGGGATAATAGACTTTTTCGGAGAGGTTTCCGGTGCGGGAAGAATGCCAGACGATGGAATAGACAAAGCGCTGCTCGTCACAAAAAGTCTTGAAAGCCTGCGTTTCGGATTCGCTCATGGGAGCCGGACCCCGGTAGTAATCGTAAACTTCCAGGCTGCCGGGCTGCAAGAGGCTGTCGCCATGCACCCAATTGAAACCAAAATTGCGGTTGATATCCACGCCGTCGATGTCGTATCCCACCAGCGGACTGAAATCGAAGATGCCGTTGAGGTTGTTGTCTCGCTTGTTTTTACGGTAGGAGGTGTCTATATTTTGGGTCACGACGTTGTGCCCCTCGGGGTTGAGCGTGGGGATAAACCAGAGCTCCAGAAAGTTCAGCCACTGGGAATAGGGACCCTGAGCCTGATTATTGATGATCTCGGCGATATTGGACATCACGATCTGAGTGCCCATCACTTCCTCGGCATGAACCTGGCCGATGAAGAGCAGAGCGGGTTTTTCCAGCTCCTGCTGCACGTTGCTGGAAAGCTTGAGCGCATAGATCGGGACGTCTTCCAGCTCGGAATAGCCGATGGTTACCAGTTTGGCTATGCCGGGATTGGCAGCCTGATAAGCCGTGAGCATGTTTCCGACCTGCGTGTAGGTGTAATAGCAGGTGGGGAGGTTTTGGGCTGAGAGCAGCACAGCGCTGAGGAGAAGCAGGAATAAACACAGACGTTTCATGATAAGCTCCTTATTTCCTGAGCTCTTCAACCCAGAAACTGAGGGTTTCGGCGAGGTCTTCGCTGTAGCCGGAATGCTCAAACACGAGATTGCCTTTGGCATCGATCAGACAGAGATAGGGGATGCCGTCGAATTTGTAATTTTTGGAGACTTCGTCATCTCCTGCCAGATAGGTCATCCGGAATTTCTTGTCTTGCATATATTTGACAGCAGCCGGGGGATCGCGTTCCCAGACGTTTACGGAAAAGACCTTCACGTCTTTGGCTGCCCTGGAATCCATCCATTTGTCAAGAAGAGGCATGGTCGAACGGCAGGGGCTGCACCAGGTGGCCCAGAAATCCAGGAGCACGAGCTGGCCCCTGAGCTCGGAGAGCTTGACCATCTTTCCGTTGATATCAGGGAATTCCCAGAGCGGAGCGGGTTTATCGATGCGCTTGGAAACAGCCTTGGCGCGGCGGGCGGGTTCATCGGATTCAAAATCCGCTTTAGCTTTGGCATAAGTGGCTTTCCAGCGTTTGTTCTCATGCAGTTCAGCCCAATCGATATTCTCGCGCAGATCGGTAAAACTGATCTCTTTCCTGGCAAGCGCGGCTTCGATATAGTCCATCGCCTGCTCGAACTTTTTGTTCTTGATATAGGCTTCCATCAGCGCGTCCGCGTAACGGGGATTGTCCTTATACTGCGGGTTTCCGCTGAAAAACTTGTCCATGTCCTGCCAGCGTTCGGTCTGGGAGAGCATATAGAGGTAATAGGTGTTATAGACGTCCAGACTGTCAGCGCTTTCGACCTCACCCTTTTGAATTCCGGTGGAGATCATGCGGGGCACCAGGAGGCTGAAAGCAGCCATGCGCTTGCTTTCCCGGATGAATTCCATGATGCTGTCCATATTGGCGGAAAGTGCATTGCCGTCTTTGACCTGGATCACGTAACGCTCGGCTTCGGGATAGTTCTTTTCGTAATTATAGAGGTTGAAAAGCGCCATTAAAGCATAGTCGTCCCCGGGGAATCTGTCCAATCCCTGATGCAGCGCGGCACGGTCCTTAGGCAGCTCTTTGGCTATTTTGCTTTTTAGTTCCTCATCCGCATCCGCGGCAAAGAGGGATTCCAGATAGGCAGCGTACATCACCCGGTAACCCCAATAGAATGAGGGATTTGCGGCTATCATGGCGCGCGCTTCCGTGATCTGGACATAGTCGTCATTGAGGGTGCGCACCCAGAGATAATGATAATCTGAAGATTGGGGATTCTGACGGTGAAGATTCTCAAAATATGCGGTGCAGGCAGCGTTATCCACCCGCATCCAGACGTTCTGCAGGCCGCGCAGATCCTGCAGATCCGTCATCCGGGGCAGATATTCCCGCACTTTGGTCATGGCCTCGGCGTCCGTATTCACCTGCTGGATCGCAGCCATAAATTCATCTCCCACCGCGGTGGCAAACAGGCTTGCGCTCAGCAAGACCACCAGGCAAAAGCATAGTATATTCTTAGGAAACATGGTTCCTCCCATAATAATCTTCCTCTGTTCAATGCAAATTTTGTACCAGAACAGCAGACACATTGGTATCAACAAAGGTTGTCCACTCTTCAGAGATGATACCGCGCTGCTCAAAAATCCCTGTACATTTTCGGTAGAGCAGGATGCCGATCCTGCTTTAGAAAGTGACGAGTGACAAGAGCTGACGCTCAAACCGGGGTTTACGGATAGGGGTCAGTGCTCTCATTCAGCAGCATTGGCATGCTGCTCTACGCTAAAATTCCCTTTACAATATCTGTAGAGCAGGATGCCGATCCTGCTAAAATCCAGGGTTCAGCAGCATTGGCATGCTGCTCTACGCTAAAATTCCCTTTACAATATCTGTAGAGCAGGATGCCGATCCTGCTAAAATCCAGGGTTCAGCAGCATTGGCATGCTGCTCTACGCTAAAATTCCCTTTACAATTTCTTAGGGGTGGGCAGATGGTGACTTTTGATGGTCAGTAGAATCGGGAAATCGTACTCAAACCCGCACAACAGCTCACTCAAAGGGCTGAGAGCACGGCGTGGCAAAAAACGGGAAGGGATGATCAGCCGCAGCTATCGCATCTCGATCACGGAAGGCATCTTCTCCCAGATCTACGGCTCGCTGGCAACGATCGGCAGCAGTTTCATCACCAAACTGATGGTGATCCTGGGCGCGTCTCCCTTGCATTACAGCCTCCTGAGCGCGCTGGGACAGGTCTCTGCCGTTTTCCAACCCCTGGGCGTGGCGATCATGCACCGTTTGAAGAGCCGCAAAGCAGCCTGCATCTGGATCACGGCGCTGGGCAGGGTGCTCACTCTCTTTCTGGGTCTGTCTTTATTGTTCCCCAAAAGCACAAACGGCATCTGGTTCGTGCTGGCCTTGCTCTTCTTCAGCGCGGGATTCCAATCCACCGGAGCCAATATCTGGATCGCCTGGGTGAGCGACCTTATTCCTCTGCAAATTCGGGGCAGATTCTTTTCCAAACGCAATCAGTATATGCTCTTAGCCGGATTGGTGGTGAGCTATCTGATCAGCTTTCACGTCGATCTCTTCGAAAAGAACTCCGCCGGGATCAAAGGCGCTTATCTCAAGCTGCTGGGATTGCAATCCCTCTTTGTGCAATCAAATCAGAAGTGGTT
>JAKLEY010000011.1 GCA_022711455.1 Candidatus Cloacimonadota bacterium | reverse complement strand
GCTATCGATTTCTTTGTGCATGACAACTAATATCCTTATCTATATTAATGCCATTGTATTGCGCTCTCATTTTGTGTCAAGTAATTAATAGCCAATATTATAACATTTCTTCACAGGCTCTGAAGCCTATGTTACAAACAGGCTAAAGCCTATGTTACAGCCTCACTTGATCAGAACCATTCTCCTGTTAAAAATCAGATTTCCGGCTTGCAGGGAATAGCAGTAAACCCCGCTGGCCACGGCATTTCCTTGTTGATCTGTGCCATTCCAGCTCACCCGGTGTTCTCCCAAACTCATTTCCTCATCCGCCAAGACCTTGACCAATCGGCCTTTGAGGTCATAGACCCTCAGGTTCACCCGAGCCGCTGAACTCAGCTCAAAGGAAATTAAAGTCTCCGGATTGAAAGGATTGGGGTAGTTTTTCAGGTTCAGAACGGGTGGGGGAAATACGGGATCGTCTGCCGAAAGCTCAGCCGGCAGATAGAACAGCGTGGTCTTGGGCTTCCTGCCTACCAGTTGTAATTCAGAAGGAGCCGGAGGGTTGAAAGGATCAAGGTCGATGGAATCGGACCAGGATTTACGGGCTTGGGGGATGGGGCATTCCTGGCTGAGGAACTTGAGGTTTTCGACCCAGTAACTGCTGGGGAAGGTCCGTTCATACATCAGAACCAGATTCCGGTTCATCGGGAGCGGAAAATCCTGGTCCAGAACATATTTATACAGCGTCTGCCCGGAAACCAGAGAGGGGGCGCCTTGATAGACCAAAGTCAATTCTGAAGCCGGAATAAATCCCTCGGTTAAATCGGTTTGGGTTGTGCTGCCCAAATAGATGCGACAGGCAGTTTCATAGGGACCCATGATGTCACCAAAGTCCCCATAGAAACCAATGGCATTGATATATCCGGCCGCGCCCTGGAGCTCTTCTACAGGATAGATGCATTCATAGAGGCTGTTACGCCAGTAATAATCTACCGGAATTCTGTCCCGCAGCTCACCGGAGCCGATCGTCTGAGCCATGTGATCGTCAATTGTGATCTGTACCGGGGCTCCCACCGGGTAAGGATCAGGCTGATCGTTCAGGACCAGAAAAGCCTGGATGACATGAGCTCCGGGACTCAGGGCTTCACCGTAATGAAGAGGGAAATACACCGATTGCAAAGCCGGGATGCTAACGGGACAAACGACCGGCAGAAACACAAAATCGATCATTTCTCCGTCTATGCTGTAGATGATAAATGGCGAGTAAGGGAAGTCATAAGTCCAGTCCACGCTGGCATTATTGGTCATTTTAAGCCGCATCTCCAGACCGTGCTGATCGGCAGTATCGACCAGTAATTGGAACAGGATTTCCCTTCCTGAACTCAATCCCGCGAGCAGGGTCAAACTTAAAAGACACGCTATCAAGCAAATGGCCTTTTTCATCAGAGCCTCCTGATGCTTTTGTTATTGCTAATTCAAAGCAAGTTTTATTCCCTGTTTGAGACTAATGCCGGGATTCAGGTAGGTTCTGATGCTAATCCGAACTAAGATCAGGTTTGCAGTATTGGATCGCAGGACTTTGTTCTTGCGCATGCAGACACGAAGGTCTGCAATCCGTGAGGCGCATGCCGACCAGAAGGTCTGCAATCCGGGAGACGCGTGCAGACCAGAAGGTCTGCAATCCGGGAGACGCGTGCAGACCAGAAGGTCTGCAATCCCCCCTCTCTGTGCCTCTTTGTCTCTGTGTCTCTGTGTCTCTGTGCTGAAACCTTTCTTGTTGTCGGATCGGCATCCGACACTACAAAAAAAGCCGGAGACGAATCTCCGGCGTATACAAGCGGGTCTGTTGCCCGTGATTAATGATGCTTGTGAGTTGCTTGTTCCGTGATCTGGCCGGTGTTGACGGAACGCCTGTAGTAATATGTGTGCAGCAGCTTGAGCGCGAGCGGGGAATTGGGTGCACCCAGGAAGCGTTCATAGATCTTGGTGACTTCGGGATTGCGGTGAGATAAACGCACTGGCAGGTCGCGGTCTTCCTGATAGAGGGCAAGGCCACGTCTGGCTCTGGAAGCGATATCGTTGCCGTAGGGTTGACCTCCGCCTCCGACGCAACCACCGGGGCAGGCCATGATCTCGATGAAGTGCCAGGGGGATTCACCTTTGGTGGCAAGGCCTTCACGGACTTTGTCCATCACCTTTCTGGCATTGGACAGACCGTGGGCGACAGCCACGCGGACTTCTCCGAATCCCGGAACGTTGATGGCAGCTTCCTTGACGCCTTCGAAACCACGCACAGCCTGGATTTCGACGTTGTCCAGATCTTTTCCGGTCACCAGGAAGTAGGCAGAGCGCAGAGCGGCTTCCATCACACCACCGGTGGCACCAAAGATGGTTCCGGCACCGGAGTAGAAGCTCATTCCCGCATCTGGTTCTTCTTCGGGGATATTAGCGAAGTCGATTCCGGCTTCTTTGATCATGCGGATCAGCTCACGCGTGGTCAACACATAATCGGTGTCCTGATATCCGCTGTCGCTGAGCTCAGGTCTGGCTGCTTCAAATTTCTTGGCAGTACAGGGCATGATGGCGACGGAGACTATCTTGGCAGGATCGATCTTGTTTTCCTGGGCATAATAGGTCTTGGCCAGGACGCCAAACATGGACATCGGTGATTTGGCGGTGGATACACAATCCGCGAGGTCGGGATAGTAGGTTTCCATGAATTTGATCCAGCCGGGAGAGCAGGAGGTGATCAGGGGACGCTTTTCTCCGGCAACGAGCTTGGCCACGCATTCGGTGCCTTCCTCAAGGATAGTGAGGTCGGCAGTGAAGTTTGTGTCCATCACGGAATCGAATCCGATCTTACGCAGGGCGGCATACATCTTCTTGGGGGTCACGGAACCGAAAGGCATCCCGAATTCTTCACCTAAAGACACACGGATCGAAGGTGCTTCCTGCACAATGACGTGTTTCTCGGGATCGAGGATAGCTTCCCAGACGGGATCCAGATCGTTCTTCTCACGCAGGGCTCCGGTGGGGCAATAAACGGTGCACTGACCGCAATTGACGCAGGGGCTGTTTGCCATGCCGTTTGAGAAAGCAGTGTCCACATGGGCATCGATTCCACGATCGGCAAAGGTGAGCGCATAGACGGTCTGAACTTCGTTGCAGACTGTGATGCAGCGTCCGCAAGCGATACATTTGTTCACGTCACGGATGATGGACAGGCTGCTGTGATCCACGGTTTCCTTTTTCAGGATCAGCGGCATGGCATCGGGATCGACGCCGAGATTGTTGGCCAGGGTCTGCAATTCGCACTTGTTGTTTGCGGCGCAGGTGGGGCAGACGACTTCGTGGTTCGACAGGATCATCTCCACCAAGGTCTTGCGATAGCTGCGGAGTTTCTTAGAATTGGTGCTTACTTTCATCCCTTCTGCCACAGGAGTGCAACACGCACGCTTGGGAGTCGGGCTGCCTGCCATTTCAACCACGCACACACCGCAATTGGCTGTGGGGGGCAGATCCGGATGGTAGCACAAACGGGGGATATTGATTCCATATTTATCCGCGGCTTCAATGATGGTCATCGTATCGGGAACTTCCAGATGGTGTCCATCAATCCAAACATTGACTGTTTTAGCCATAGTTCAAATCCTCTTTATTCTTATTTCTTTGTAATTTCGATGAATTCATCTTTGAAATTCTCGATCGCGCTGCGTATCGCCATGATAGGTGATTGACCCAGTGCGCAGAAAGACGTATTCAGCATGGTTTCGGCAATGGTCTGCATCATTTCGACGTCGTCCATGCTGCCATTTCCACTCTTGATTTTCGTGATCAGCTTATAGAGCTGCTGTGTACCATTGCGGCAGGGCGCGCACTTTCCACAGGATTCATGACGGAAGAAACGCAGGATCGACCACAGGATATCCACAATACTCTGATGTTCGTTCATCACCATGATGGCTCCGGAACCCAGCACAGCGGCATATTGGTTCAGGCTGGAGAAGTCCATCTTCACATCCAGCAGACGATCAGGCAGGAAGACACCTGCCGCGCCACCCACGAGAGCTGCCTTAAACTTGAAGCCTTGCTTCATGCCACCGGCATAGTCGTTGATGATGGTGCGCAGAGTGGTTCCCATATCGATCTCGCAGAGACCGGGATGAGCCACATCGCCCAGGAGGGTGTAGACTTTGGTTCCGGTGCATTCCGGGGTTCCGAATTTCTTGAAGGCTTCCGCGCCATTCTTGATGATGAAGGGCACGTTGGCGAGGGTCTCCACGTTGTTGACCACTGTGGGGCACTGCCAGAGGCCTTTGACACCCGGGAAAGGCGGTTTCCATCTGGGATTGCCGCGGTTTCCTTCCAGTGATTCGATCAGGGCTGTTTCCTCTCCGCAGACATAGGCTCCGGCACCGACCTTGATATCGATATCGAGATCAAAGCCGCTTTCGAAGATGTTTGTGCCCAGGATACCGTATTCACGGCATTGCTTGATCGCGTGCAGCAAACGTTCGATGCAGAGCTTATATTCACCCCGGATGTAGATCCAGGCTTTGGTGGCACCCACAGCGCGCGCCGCGATCATAATGCCTTCCAGCAGTTGATGCGGATCGCCTTCCATGATCAGACGGTCCTTGAAAGTTCCGGGTTCGCCTTCGTCAGCATTGATGACCACATATTTCTGCGGGGCATCCAGAGGAGCGGTAAAGCTCCATTTGACGCCTGTGGGAAATCCTGCACCACCGCGTCCGCGCAATCCGGAAGCTTTCACTTCATTCACAATATCCGCGGGTTGCATTTGGGTGAGGGCTTTTTCCCAGGCTTCATAGCCCCCGGCACCGATGTATTCATCGATGTTTTCGGGATCTATGATACCGGAATTGCGCAGGACGATACGGGTTTCATAATTGAATTTGGGGCTGAATTTCGAGCCCGAATCCAGCAGCAATCTTTTTACGGGACGGCCTTTGAGGAAGTGCTCATCGATCAGCTCAGGAATATCTTCGATCTTAAGATCGGAGTAGTTGATATTCTCCGGATAGACCGTGACGCAGATCCCTTTGCCAAAAAAGCCCAGTGGACCTGTTTCCAGGATGTTGATCTCTTCGCTGAGATCAGCGATGGCCAATTCCTGACGCAGAAACTTGATGAAGTTCTGCACTCCGGCATTGAGCGAGGTCTCGCTGATTCCGATGAGGACATGAGTTCTAAAGAATTTCATTTAATTCCCCCTCCGGACTTTTTCAATGATTTCGACCACCTTCTCTTCGGTCAGATCACCATAGACATTGTCGTTGATCATCATCACCGGAGCGTTTCCGCAGACTCCCAGACAGGCACAGAGTTCCAGCGTGAACTGTCCGTCCTTGCTGGTTTCGCCTGTATCAACACCCAGCAGAACTTTCAGCTTGCGCAGGATGTTTTCCGAGCCCTTGATGTAGCAGGGCGGGGATTCGCAGAGGCGGATGATGTTTTTGCCACGCGGTTTTGTGCTGTACATGGTGTAGAATGTAAGCACTCCATAGATATGGTTCGGTGGGATCGACAGATACTCGGAGATCGCTGTCACAGCCTCATCAGAGATGTAGTGCTGCGGATGAGTATCCTGGATATCGTGCAGGATATAGATCAGATTGTCTTTGGTCGCTTCATATTTACTGCAGATTTCTTTATACATCAGGACTCCTTAGTCTTCGCTGGCGAGTCTTTGTTTGTCGGCTTCGCGTTTTGCGATCATTTCAGGATGCATACCGGGGATCCGGCCTACGGCTTTGACCGGGCAAACTTCCTGGCAGTTTCCGCATTTGATGCAATCCAGCTGGTGGATGGTGTATTTTTCGTCACGGGAGCCGGTGATGCAATTCACGGGGCACTTTCTGGCACACAATGAACAACCGATGCACTTGTCTTTATCGATGTCAAAGTGGATCAGAGGAAGGCAAACCTTGGTGTTGCAAGCCTTATCCCGGATGTGTGATTCATATTCGTTTCGGAAGTAGCGCAGAGTGCTCAGCACAGGATTCGGTGCGGTTTGACCCAGGCCGCAGAGCGAAAGCTTGTTCACAGCTTCACCCAAACGGATTAGTTCATCGATGTCTTCTTCGCGACCGTCACCATTGGTGATCCGTTCCAGGATGCCATACATCTGCTTGAGGCCGATCCGGCAGGGAGAGCACTTTCCGCATGATTCATCCACGCAGAAGTCCATGAAGAATTTGGCAACGTTGACCATGCACTTTTGGTCGTTCATCACGATCACGCCACCGGAACCCATCATGGCACCCTTTTCCTTGAGTGTTTCGTAATCCACACCCACGTCCAGATGCTCTGTGGTCAGGCATCCGCCTGAGGGTCCACCCAACTGCACGGCTTTGAACTTGTGGTCACCCACCATGCCGCCACCCACGTCGAAGATCAATTCACGCAGGCTGATTCCCATAGGGACTTCCACCAGACCCGTGTTCCGGATATCTCCGGTGAGGGCAAAGACTTTGGTGCCCTTGGAGGTGGCTGTTCCCATGGAAGCAAACCACTCCGGGCCTTTTCGGTAGATCGTGGGGATATTACCCAGGGTTTCCACGTTGTTGACCACGGTGGGCTTGCCCCAGAGTCCGCTGATAGCAGGATAGGGCGGTTTGGGAGTGGGGTTGCCGCGGCTGCCTTCGATAGAGTGGATCAAGGCTGTTTCTTCGCCGCAAACAAAGGCTCCGGCTCCGGTGCGTACTTCCGCGTCAAAGCAGAATTGCGAGCCAAAGATATTGTCTCCCATCAATCCGGCTTCGTGAGCCTGCGCGATGGCTTGCTTGATCCTTTGAATAGCCAGGGGATATTCAGCACGAATGTAGAAGAAACCTCTGCTGGCACCCATAGCATAGGCACCGATCATCATACCTTCCAGAACGCGATGGGGATCGCCTTCCAGCAGGCTGCGATCCATGAACGCGCCCGGATCACCTTCGTCACCATTGCAGATATAGTACTTCTGATCAGCTTTGGCATCGTGCACCATTTGCCACTTGATGTGGGTGGGGAATCCTCCGCCACCGCGTCCACGCAATCCTGAAGCCTTCATGAGCTCGATGGTCTCCTGGGGAGACATCGTGGTGAGCACTGTTCCCAGAGCTTCATAACCGCCGGTGGCGATGTATTCATCCAGGCTTTCCGGATCGATATAACCGCAGTTTTCGAGGGCCACTTTCACTTGTTTCTGGTAGAAGGGCACATCTTTCTTTGCGGAGATGGCTTGTTCTTCATCATCCTGCAGCATCAGACGTTTCACCGGTCTGCCTTTCATGAAGTGATCGTTGACGATCTCTTCCACATCTTCCGGAGTCACTTTCTTATAGAAGATGCCTTCCGGGTAGATGACCATAACAGGACCATAATCACAAGGACCCATGCATCCTGTTTCGATAATGTTGATCTCATTCGTCATCCCTTTTTCGTTCAGGACTTCATGAAATCTCTCCTTGATCTTGATAGCTCCGGCAGAAATACAGCCGGAACCACAGCAGATCAGCAGGTCGATTCGTTTCAGTGACATTCCAGTTCTCCTTCTTTAGTTGCCGGTTGCGACTACGAAATCGGAGACGATTCTGCCATTGACGATGTGTTCTACCACTACTTTCTTAACCTTTTCCGGGCTCATGTTACCATAAGTAATCTTGTCTTTACCATCTTCAATAACATCCACCACGGGTTCCATAGATGAAAGCCCTTTTTCGCCGGTCTGAGTCACCAGGACATCAGTCAGGTTACGATTCGCGATCTCTTCCAAAAAAGTCTTCATGACTTCGCGTGCGCCCATTGCGATCCCGGATGTTCCCATCCCGACCACGATTTTCATGCGAACGTTACCGCCACGAAGTTTCATTTCTTCCTGAGCTTTTTCGCGGATTTTCTTAAGGTCTGCCAGTGTTTTCATCAGACATCCTCCATGTTTGTATTTTGTATTCCTTCATATAAAGATTGATCGATGTACTCGATTACATCGGGATATGTGAGCGGGATATCACCGAGTTCTTCTTTGATCGCGGCGGTATCGAACAGGAACGACTGCTGGACGCAGCGGTTTTGATAGATCAGGTTGACATAGAAATCGATCTCCTGGTGACCGATAATGGCTCCCAGAAGAGTGTCCTTGAGGTTTCCCAGAGGCATTCTGTCGATATGATCCAGCTGAAAATCCACTGTCATCACAGTGCCAAAACCCGGCTCACTTGCCATTTTAAAAGTTCCGTTGCATTGTTCAGCGTTTTGTTTGAAGAGCGGGATACCGAGCCCCACTTTCTTCTCACGCTCCAGTTTGCTGGTGTAGAACGGATTTTGAGCCATTTCAACGGTGTGGGAGTCCATCCCGCAACCATCGTCTTCGACGATCAGGCGCAGGAGGTTTTCCGGAACGTCATGAATCACACGCACCTTGATATGTCTGGCATCGGCTCGCACGGAGTTTTCGATGATATCCAGGAGGTGCAGAGAAATATCTTGCATGAGCTCTTTCCGTTATCTGAACTGGTTGATAACTTGTTTTACCTTGTCTTTGTTTTCAACCCTTCCGAAAGCTTCTTCCCCGATCACGAACACAGGAGCGAGCGAACAGGCACCCACGCAGCGTACCGCGCTCATCGTGAAGAGACCATCCGGAGTGGTTTCGCCCATGGCTATACCCAATTCATCGGAAAGCATTTGCACCAGCCGGGGTGCGCCTTTAACGAAACAAGCGGTTCCCAGGCAGACGTTTATGATGTGTTTACCCCGGGGCTTCATCGAAAAGAAATTGTAAAAGGTGACGATACCATAGATCTTGCTGACCGGGATATTCATCTCACGGCCAATGAACTCCTGAACTTCGATCGGCAGATAGCCAAAGATCTCCTGAGCGATCCGCAATACTTCAATAACCGGATTCTGCAGGTCTTTCTTTTCGGCGATCACAGCGCGAAGCCGTTCGTAAAGAGCGTTGTCAAACTGATTTGAGGGAGTCATTTCTCCTCCTTATCTATTCTATTTTTATACATCTATCATTCTCTCATCTTGCCCGAGGGCTGCCAGCCGCAATTCCCGGATCGAAGGTTCTGCAACCTTCACCAGAGCAAAACCCGTGCCCAGATCACTCAGATAATGAGCATCCGAAGCCCTCAGCAGCGCCTTATCGGCAAAATAGCTCTGCTTTTGCAACAGACGCTGCAGGTCACACTTTGCGGTTATTCCAAACGCTTCAAACACAGGGCTCTGTGGGATAAATCCCAGCTGGCTGATGATGCTGTTCACACCGGCATCCACGTGTGCCGGAACCACGAAGCCACCATAGTTCTGAGCGTTGAGCCAGAGCTCTTCCAGTTCCCACTGCGATGACCCGGCAAGGGCACGTTTCTCCATTCTTATAATGTCCTCATTTTCGTCAATGATAACTTGATCACCAAAAAAATCTGCATCGTTCTCTATGGGCAACAAGGACTTATATAGCTCAGCATCAAAGGCAAGCGCGGCGCTGCTGTCATCGAAATAGACCAAAACGTGAATTTCTTCCGCGGTCTGAACCTCCACGCCCCAGCTAAAGGCCACTCCACCTGCTCGAATAACTTTTTCATAAGCCGCGCAATTTGCCATGCTGTTGTGATCGGTGATGGCCAGCCAGTCCAAACCCAGCTCTCTGGCTCTGTCCAGGAGGGCATGGGGAGACATTTCCAAACCTCCGCAGGGTGAGAGCACCGAGTGGATGTGGAGATCTGTCTTGAGCCATCGCATTGAGGGTCAGCTTATAAACCCAGCAGTTTATAGAGGATGCCGGCTATATCAAAGGTGGGAAGTCCGCTGCTGACCAAACACACGCTTTCTTCCAGAGCTTTCTCGATCACAGGTGCTTCAGGGACGTTACCGGAAGAATATATGATCACCGGAACCCCTGTCATGGAAGCCACGGCAATGGTGTTGAGGTGTTTCATGATAGTGATCCAGGCCTGGTTTGGCTTGGCGCTGCCCATCACGTCCGAAAGCATGTCCGACACGTAAGCGCCTTCCAGTTCGATGCTTTCCATGTCGATAGCGGGGGTCAGATTGTGCCCCCGGATCGCTTCACAAAAGTCTTTTAGATTGATCTGCATTTATCTTTCCTACCGGCTGTAACTCATCTTATGAGAGATGAAGCAGCCTTCTTTTTTTATAAATCATCATCGGAGTCCTCTTCTTTGCTGTGACGCTTGAGGAGGACCACGCAATCGTCTATGGAAGCCTTACCATGAACGATGTCTTCAGCCAGAGCGTAGCAAGTGGGGCTGCCACAGGCGCTGCAATTCAAACCGGGAAGCATGATCAGGAATTCATTGATCTTCTTCATCTTCTGGATGGCTTTCTTGATGTCGGGATCGAGCTCCATGATCGAGCGCGGGCTCAAGGGTGCAACGTCGAATTCCCCTTCTTTCTTCAGCTCGTCCAGGGGATTAACGTTGATGTCCTTAAGGGGGGCATCCTTGATCATTTTCTTGATCCGGCTCATGGCGACGAATGGGTTCTCCACATTGAGGCAACCGCCCACACAGCCGTTGGTACAGCTGCGCAGCACCACATAGTCGTATTGATCCAGATAGTGATCTTCCACTCGGGAGAGGATCTCGATCACGTTTTCGATGCCGTTGACCGAGAGCGCGCGGATATCGTCTGTATCCACAAGTTCAGCCTGCACTCCTGAGAGAGCCCAGGTCAGCCCTTTTTCAAAGGTCTCGATGGCTGCGGGGTTATTCTGGAATTTCTTGAGGTGTTCCCGCACCTTGCCATAGATCATCCCGATCGAGAAAGCTCCGTCCTGCAAGTGTTTATAGGCACCCTCGGGCTGATGCACAGCTGTGACGTGGGCAACGCAGGGTACGATCAAAAAAATCCCCAGCTCATCTTCATTCAGATCTCGTTCCGCGGCGATCTTTTCCCGCAGATACCTGGTCAGGATGCTCATCGGAGCTTCCTGGTGGAAGAGATTGGGCAACAGGGAAGGGAATTTTACCTGGATCAGCCGCACCACGGCAGGGCAATTTGAAGAGAGGATGGGGCGCTTTTCACGGTTGGCACGGATGTATTCCCGGATCATGGTGATCATGAAATCCGTCACCATGGCTTCCTCTGCAACTTCATCAAAACCCAGCTCATAAAGCGCTTGTTTGGCAACTCCGTAACTGATGTCTTCACTGAATTGACCTGCATAGGAGCTCGAGATGATGGCAACCTTATATTTGAAACGGTTGATAATATCGAGTGGGTCAGATTTGGGGATGATGGCATGGAATTGACAGGTGCTCACGCAATTGCCACAGTCTATACAGCGATTGGGATCGATGTAAGCCTTGCGGTTGCGGACCCTGATCGCTTCAGTGGGGCAGACCCGCACGCAGGCTGTGCATCCGGTGCAGTTATCTGCCAGAATTTGGATGGCATGGAAATACTTATTCTCTGCGTTATTCATGCTTACTCAAAGAAGATGATGAATTCGAGGTTGGTATGCTGGCCGTATTCGGAGGTCAGTTTCATCCAATCGGAGTTCTTTTTGATATTGGGCAGGCCCAATCCGGCGCCAAACCCCATTTCCCTCACCAGATCATCAGCCGTCGAAAAGCCCGGTTGCATGGCTTGAGCGATGTCTTTGATCCCGGGGCCTTCATCGATGAAACTGATATGGATCAGTTCATCATAAACGTCAGAGACCATTTTTCCGCCCCGGGAATGCGCTGCCACGTTGATCTCAGCTTCATAGGAGGCAACAGCCACCCGGCGCAGGATCTCAGGATCTATGCCAAGGCGCTTGAGCAGATTTTTTACTTCAGCGCTGCCTTTACCGGCTACGTTGAAGTCTTTTTCGGGGATGATGAATTCCAGGCTGACCTCAGCTTCCGGGGAGCTGTTGAAAAAGCTCTCAACCGAGGCGCTATACTGGGGATCGAGGTTAATGTACTCGGCCATCAGAAAAAGCCTTTAGATCTTGCAACTACGCAGACCGGCATTAAAGAGCAGACCGCTGGAACGATACATGGTCAGCTTGGTCCGCAACAGGGGAAGCCCCCGTTCCTCAGCCATTTCGATCAGTTCCTGAGTGGGCTGTTTGCCCCGCACAAAAACTATGGCAGAGATGTCTATCATGTCCGAAAGACGGATAACTTGAGTATTGGCCAACCCTGTCAACAGCAGGGTCGGTTCTTTGGTGCACATCAGAATATCGCTGATCAGATCAGAAGCGAAGGCACAGGGTATGGGCTTGTTCATATCGGTTTCCCGAGTCAAAACTTCAGCTTCCAGCAGGCTTGTGATTTCTTGAAGAGTCATTCAATCTCACCTATATTTCTTTATGAATCACAGGATTGTGGAAGGGCTTAGCTCGTCAAGGATTTTATGTACAGGCGCTCGCCGTAGCGCCTATCTTTTTTAACACAGAGACACAGAGGCACAGAGACACAGAGTTTTTGTAAAGGGGTTTTAGTGCACAAGCGCTCTCCGTTGCGCCAACGTAGGTTCGGACTCCGATCCGAACTTGCTGCCGGGTAGCTTCCTTTCAACAGCCTGTCATCTTCCTTGCTTCTCCCTGGCAGCTCACTTGCCGAAGCGGTTTGAAAGCGGTTAGATAGCGGTTAGATAGCGGTCAGTCAGGGCTGTGATCAAGGGTAACAAAAGCTTTAGCTTGTTGTATCGCAAGGTTTCATCCTTGCTGTAACTCGCTGCAGGGGTATGGCTTAATAGGCTGACACATGCAGGGTTAAAACCCTGCAATACAACAGGATAAATCCTATGTTACAAACAGGCTGAAGCCCATGTTACATGCGGCTCCTCTCATTACTCATCACTCCATGACAGTAAACCACATAAGCCACAATTCCTGCTGCCATGGCAGCATTCAAAGATTCCATTCCCCGGGCCATATCTATGCGTAAGCTCTGGTCTGTCAGTGCTTTGGTGGCTTTATCCAATCCATGTGCTTCCGAACCTATGATGAAGATTTCCGCTTCAGAGCCGGGCTCATAAGCTTGCAGGGAGAGGCTTGCCTCCATCTCCAGGGCATATTTGCGGGCGGAAAGCTTCTTGAGTTCAGAGGGTTTCAAGCGGGTAAATGGAATCCAAAACACACTGCCCAGGGAAGCCCGGATCACTTTTGGCGAGGCTGTTTCCACACACTCCGGGGAGAGCAGCACGGCATCGAAACCAAAGGCTGCGGCTATCCTGAAGATGGTTCCCAGATTACCCGGATCGCTGATCCCATCTAAATAAAAGGCTCTGCGAAAGCTGATTTGGGAGATGTCTTGGGGTTCAGGAACCGGATAGAGGGCAGCGATCCCTTGAGGTGCGGGAGTATCGCAAAGTCGTTTCAGATCTTTGGAAGTGAGGGAGAAGGCCTTTGATGCAGAGAAATCTTTGGATCGCAATATGGGTGAGAGCTCGCGATCTTCCTGCAGATACAATTCACGCGGATAGATCCCGTTACTGATCAGCTGCTCGATCAGGTTTTCTCCTTCGATGATGACCATTCCGCTCTCGCGTCTGGATTTCTTTTGGTGCAGTTTGGCGCGCTCTTTGAGTAATTCCTTGGAAATTTGAGGGAAGCTCATGCTATCTCCGAAAGCTCATATTTTGCATACTTATACAAACTTATCCACAAGTGCTGTGGATAAATCACGTTTTGCAAGTGATTGTTATTGAAGGTGATTAGCCGTTTATCCACAGAAAACGAAAAACTTATCCACCACTTATCCACATCTGCCCGGGGATAATGCACAGCTCTCATTTTAACAAGATTTTAGCCTTCAGGCTGCGCGTGCCATAGCGCAATTTTACGATATAGATCCCACCGGCAAGTTGATGAAAACGCGGAATCGAGGAAAGCAGAAAACTGCCTTCTCCCCCGGAAAAGTGTTCCAAATCCTCTCTGATCAGCCTTTGACCCTTCAAATTAAATATCTCCAGCTTCAGATCTGCTTCGTCATCCAAAAACCAGCGCAGTGTGGACAGGGCGCGGCTTTGCACTGGGTTGGGGCTGATGATCAGGCCGGGCTTGGGCTCCTGGAATGTGAACGCGGAGCTTGCCGCGGCTGAACGGTTTCCGTCAGGATCTATGGCAACAATGCTGTAGTAACCCGGGCCGGAGATCGGAAAGCTGGCACGCACATCTCGCTCTGAAAAGTTGGGGTATAGGTATTTCAGCTCTTCAGCCCCGTCATCGATGGTAATCTCATAGTGCAGCGAATCAGGATCTGAAGGCTGAGTGAATTCCACTTGCAGACTGGAGAGCACCACACTATGATGGTAGTTTTCCACCGCCAACGGATCTGTAGTATCCGGTCCATAGGCTTGGTTGAGCAGGCTCAACCAGCGGGTTGAGGCAAAATCCAGATGGTCATAGATGCGCCACCAGAGATCAAAGTAGCTTCGATCCCAGGGGAACCAGATACTGGCGGTGCCAATTTCGTGATCGTAATTCAAAGCAGATGAGCTCACCAGCGCGGTGTTCCAAAGCTGGATAATTGCCTCCGCGCTGCCTATCAAAAAATCCGGGAGGGGAGCATCGGATATCCTGTTAAAGAGTTCTTTCAGGTCTACTTCGCAATAGCCGTAGTTCATACTGTAAAGTTCGGGATAGAGCTTCAGCAGGTCTGGAGCCCGGTCTTTAAACCTGATGGCAAAATCACCCAATCTCCACAAGAGCGGAGGCAGGGCAGAGGTCCGGATCACTGAGCAGGTCGTGGAAAGCCCGTAATAGCTTGGGTTTTGCGCTCCCCAGGCATCATAGGATTGGGTGTATAGCTCGGGAATGGCGTCCAGGATAGCCGGCAGATCCTGGCTGAATAAGGGCAGAATTGTCTGGTAGGGAAAGCCTTTGACCGGCACCAGGTCTTCCGAGCCGATGACGTAGTCTGCAACGTTTTTGACTTCCGTAAGAACCTCAATGGTCTGCATGGAACAGGCATCAAAGAGCAGAATATCCAGCTTGGGTATTCCATTGAAGACGGTTTTCAGATCTCCGTTGGTAACGCTGAGCACATCTTCGGCGCTGTCATCGGGACAGATCCATTTTCCTGAATCAGCTTTGAACCAGCTGTCTCCGTGGCTCCAGATCACCAGCATGGTCCGTTCCGCCTCATAACGCTCCAGACCCCATTGTATAAAGCTTCTCAGCGTCTCCGGAGCTCCGCTGTTGACTTCACCCAGATCCTGCAGGAGGGGGGAAGTGAAAGACGTGGAGCTGTCCTGTCTGATCTGCCAGCGACTGGCACCCCCCAGAGCGTGATCTGCAGGCAGATCGGTCTGCACCGTGACCCGGACGCCCGGAGGCAATACCACAGATTCCATGGTGTTCAGATCGTCCACGGCACTCTCGTAAAGACTGTTATCCGCAGCCATATAGACGAGGATGTTCCAGGTGGAGGCGCCCAGGGGGCTTAGAAGCAACAGGGTTAATAAGAGTAATGAGTGATGAGTTATGAGTGATGAGAGGAGTGACGAGTGACGAGTGACGAGTGACGGGGGCTGCGCCCGCTTCGGAGTGCAGAGGCAGGCTGAGGAAAGTGACGCGTGAAGAGTGACGAGTGACAAGAGCTGCGCTTGTATCTTACTTATTACAAAGTATTTCAGTTTCAAGATTGTCATTTTAAACATGTCTGTAACCTGCGAGTTGAGCGTCAGCACCAATCACTCATCACTCATCACTCATCACTTTTAATAGGGATATTCCTGTGCCTCTTCCAGTCCCTGCAGGATCCGGATCCCGCCTTGCGAGAGGGCTTCCATTTCCTTTTCACCGGGGTAAAGATGGAAGGGTGCGATGAAACCGGTGCGTTCTTCTATCCATTTGACTATGCGGTCGTTATAGACCAGACCACCGGAGAGGAAGATGGCATCGACTTTGCCGCTGAGGACAGCAGCGGAGGCTCCGATCTCCTTGGAGACCTGATAGCACATGGCTTCCAGGATGGCTTCGGCTTTCTTGTCGCCCTCGCTGATACGTTTATTGATCTCGATTCCGCTGTCGGTTCCCAGATATGCCATCAATCCGCCGGTCTTGGTGAGATAGCTTTGCAGTTGTTTCTTTGCCCAGTTTCCGGAGTATGCCATATCCAAAAGGTCACCGATCGGCAGAGCTCCGGCACGCTGCGGGGAGAATGGACCCATTCCCAGCAGGGCGTTATTGACATCCACGATGCGTCCGTTTTTGATTGCTGCAACGGAGATTCCGCCACCCATGTGAACTCCGATCATGTTCACTTCTTCCAATTTCTTGCCCATTTTGGCAGCCACCAAGCGCACAATGTAGCGTATGTTCAGGGCATGCAGCAGAGATTTGCGTTCGATTTCGGGAATGCCTGAGATGCGGGCGATATCATCAAATTCATCGACAACCACAGGGTCCACGATAAAATTGGGGATATTCAGCTCATCACCGATCGCCTTTGCCATAAAAGCGCCCAGATTGGAGGCATGAATTCTGCCCCAGAGACCGGGATCCTTGAGGTCGCGGAGCATGTTGTCCGTGATCTTCCAGCTGCCACCGGGCACGGGACGCACCAATCCGCCCCTGCCAACCACTGCATGTAGCGATTGGGGGCTGATATCGTGTTCGGACAAGGCTTCCATCACCAGATTTTTGCGGAATTCATACTGGTCGAGAATGCCGGGGAAGGGCTCAAGTTCGCTTGGATCATGACGCAGGGTCTTCTCAAACAGGGGAGTCAGATCTTCATAGACAGCGATCTTGGTGGAGGTCGAACCGGGGTTGATGGCTAAAACGCGATAGGACATGGATACTCCTTATATTCAGTATTTTATTTTTTCCCATCCTGAGCAGCTTGGCAGATTTGTCAATCAGAGATATTTAGCTTGCCAAATTCGGGGCTTGAAAAAAAGCTGACCAAAACACTTCAAGAAGGGAGAATCAAATGAGTGACAAAGAGATAAAAGACTGCGGTTGCGGCCAGCATGACCACGAGCACGGAGATGATTGCGATTGCGAATCCAACACCATTATGCTCGATATGGAAGACGGTACCCAAAAAGAATACACCATCCTCGACATGGTGGAGCTTGACGGAAAAAAATACCTTGCTCTCTCGGAGCTTGGCAGCATTGAATATGACATCCTCGAAATGAAAGAAGATGGTGATTCGGTGGAACTGAGCTATGTCGATGATGACGATGAGTATAACGCTGTGGCTGATGAATTTGAAAAAATCTTCAGCGAAAGCGATGATGAAGACGACGAGGAAGAAGAGGAAAAATAAGCCTCTGATCATCCGATATTTAGCCCCGCGCCTCGGTGTGGGGCTTTTATTTTGGGGTGCCAAACTCCGATTTGACACGTGGGGATTCTGAGATCCCCATCCCTTCCCCCACAAAACAAATCTTGACGAAAACCTGACGGGCAAATATCAAACACTCACCATATGAAAATAGGGGAATGATGTGAAAGCAGACTTGATGATCCATAATTGCAAAGATATCATCACCATGGAAGAGCAGCTTGCCGGAAGCGGGATGCGGGCTTTGGGAATGATCCCGGACGGAGCCATTGCCGTGTCCGATGGCAAGATCGTGGATTTGGGCACAAACGCTGAGCTGATGAAGACTTACAAAGCTGATGAATATATTGACGCCAGCGGGCTGACCGCATTGCCGGGCTTGATCGATTGCCACACGCATCCTGTCTTTGTGCACACCCGTGAGGCAGAGTTTACTCAGCGACTGGCTGGGCTCAGCTATGTGGAGATTTCCAGAACCGGAGGCATCCGCAGCACCATTACCAGCACCCGCGCTGCCAGTGATGATCAGCTCTTTGAGCTTGCAGCGAACCGAATCCGCAAGATGATCGCGCTCGGAACCACCACCCTGGAAGCAAAGAGCGGTTACGGATTGGACACAAGAAGTGAATTGCAGCAACTGCGGGTGATCAAACGCCTTGCAGAAGAGCTCCCGATCACTATAATCCCCACCTTTATGGGTGCTCATGAATACCCCGTCGAATATAGAAGCGACCATGCGGCTTACATCAAAATCCTCTGTGAAGAGATGATCCCTGCCGTCGCTGAGCAGGGAATAGCAGTGTTTTGTGATATCTTCACCGAAGCGCACGTTTTCAGTTTAGGAGAGACTCGCCAGATTCTGGGAACTGCCAAAAAATTCGGAATGCGGCTCAAGATGCATGCCGATGAGATCGAACCCATTGGTGGAGCTGAACTTGCGGCAGAATTAGGCTGCATATCCGCGGATCATCTGGGTGCTGCCGGAGAAGCCGGAATCCAGGCTCTGAAAGCCGCCGGGGTGGTTCCGGTGCTTTTGCCGGCCACTCTCTTTTCCCTACAGGCAAAAAGCTATGCCAAAGCCCGGGAGATGATCTCCGCGGGTTTACCGGTAGCGATCGCCACGGATTATAACCCCGGCAGTTGCAATTGCGACAGCCTTCCCCTCACGATGAGCCTGGCTTGTCTGCAGATGGGCATGACCCCCTCCGAAGCCCTTTGCGCCTGCACCTTTAACGCAGCCAAAGCGCTGGGTCTGGAGCAGTCCCATGGATCTCTGAAGGTGGGTAAAACTGCGGATATCACACTTTGGGACATCCCTTCCCTCGATTTCATTCCATATCACCTGGGCAGTTCACACATTAGCCGTGTGATCGCACAGGGAAAAACCATCTTTCAGGAGCAGCCATGAATCAGCAGACCGGCTCCAACGCGTTTGTGATCCTGGACACTCTGGCACGCAGCAAGCAATATATAGTCTATCTGGCCAAGAACTATTTCAGCAATCAAAAGGTGGTGATCAAGACCATCGATCCGCAATTCCCTGATCAATACAGCCTCAAACAGGCACTCCAATTCGAGGCCGAAACCGGGCTGAAACTTAATCATCCCCGGATCAGGGCATCCTATAACTCTTTTGAAGAGGACAGTAAGCTGTATTATGTGTGTGAATTCGTGGACGGGGTCAGTCTGGACGAATATATGTCGCGCCAGCAGGGCAGGGTGGAACTCAGCCGGGGGCTCAACCTCTGCAAACAGCTGCTGGAAGCACTCGACTATGCTCATTCCAACCATCTGCTGCATCTGAACCTCAACCCGTCGAATATTCTCATCTCCAATGAAGGGGAACTCAAGCTCTTTGGATTTGGCAAGGCGCAGCTCACCTGGATGAACGCTGATCCGGACACAAAGGGACAGCATCCTGCCTGTTTCCTGTCCCCGGAGCAATATAAAGCGGAGATCTGCACTCCCGCCAGCGACATCTATTCGTTTGGTGTGCTCAGCTATCTGATGCTATGTGGTTTTCTGCCCTGGAACACAAACAAAGCCTTTAGCCCACGCGAACAGAAGGAGCAAAGCTTCGCGCGCCCCGTGCAGGATCCCGAAATGCAGGGGGTTCGCCTGCCCCAATGGTTGTTTTCGATCCTCAACAAGTGCCTGATGCTGGATCCCCGCTTGCGCTTCCACAGTGCCGGAGACGTCCTGGACGCCATTCTTGAAGAAAGACTGCTCAGCTACCGGTCCGTGCTCACCAAAGCCCCTCTCGAAGTGCTGGTGGATGAAACGGAACCGATAGCTGAAAACCAGACTGAAAACGAACCCGATGCCGTGCCGGAGCTGTCCGTGGTTCCTGAACCGCACGTGATAGCGGAGCCTGTCTTTCACAGTCTGGGCGATGAAGAAGCGGACTATATCTCCGAGCCTGTTTCTGAACCCGTTCATGAACCTGTCTTTGAGCCTGTCTATGAACCTGACCCCATACCAGAGCCGATAGTTCCGCCAATCCCCGATCCGGTTCCCGAACCTGTTCACATCCCTGAGCCGGTATTTGAACCGGAACCGGTTCCGGAGCCCAGGCCCCACCCGCTGCAGGAGCCCAAACCGCATGTCTATCAACCTCCTGAACCTGCTTCTCAGCCCTGGTCGGCAGCCCCGCGCAGATCAGGTGATGAAGACTTTGACGCCTACGACGCTCGACAGACATCCAGTCTGGGTAAAACCCGCAGGCTGTTCACCATTCTCTTTCTGCTTTCTTTGATGATCGTGTGCTGGATCATCCTCAAGAACGGTCTGCTCAAGCCGGAACCCAAGTTCAAATCCCTCAGTGAGACCGATAATGCCGAAGTCAGAGCCGAGAGCAAAAACCGCAGGAAGAATTTCCGCATTCCGATGCAGATGATAGCAGCGGATACCCTTACTATAGGCTCGATCGATCCTGCTGCCGATTCTGACGAATTTCCCCTGATGAATATCAATATTCCGGCCTTCATGATCTCTCCGACTGAGATCACTCAGGAACAGTGGCAGATGGTCTTCGAAAACAATCCTTCCGTGATCAGGGGCAACGATCTTCCGGTGACCAACATCACTTTTTATGAGGCCATCGACTGGTGCATTGAAAAGAGCTATCTGGACGGCTTGAAACCTTGTTATGAGTATTTTGAGAATGACGTGGTCTGTGACTTTTCGCAAGACGGATACCGGCTTCCAACCGAGGCAGAATGGGAGTTCGCCGCCAAGGGAAGACGAAACAGGTATGAGCTCTACGCGGGCTCAGATGAGCCGGACGGGGTGGGCTGGTACATCCGCAACAGCGATGCGGCACCTCATAAAGTGGGGCAGAAAGCCTCGAATCTATACGGTCTTTACGATATGAGCGGGAACGTCTACGAATGGGTCTGGAATTGGTACGCGCCCTACAGTCATCGCATTCCTGATCCTTTTGCGGGAAGTGAAAGGGGGACGGACAGAGTGCTGCGGGGCGGCAGCTGGTTTCATCCTGCTTCGGAGATGCGGGTGACCAACCGCTTCTATGCCAAACCATACACTGCAGCGAATTATATCGGTTTCAGGGTAGTTCGCCGCTCTGTGAATTGATGGGAAGACCTTCCGGCGATTGTGATTGACAAAAAGCAGCCATTCCCAGCTCTTGTACTTTTCCCGGAACTTAAATCAGGAGATAGATTTTGAATATAATAAACCAGAAAACAGGCTGGATCGAGGTGGTCTGCGGAAGCATGTTCAGTGGTAAAACCGAAGAACTGATCCGTCGCATCCGTCGGGCAGAATATGCCAGGCAGAAGTTTGTGGTCTTCAAACCGGCCATCGACATCCGATACGACATCAACAATATCGTCTCTCACTCCATGATGCAGGCTCCGTCCATTCCAATCACCAAACCTGCTGAGATCTATGCTCATCTCACGGAAGACACCCAGATCGTGGCGATCGACGAAGCCCAGTTTTTTGATGCCTCCATCATTGACGTATGCAACGACCTTGCGGATAAAGGCTATCGCGTGATCGTGGCTGGGCTCGATCAGGACTACCGGGGCTTGCCCTTCGGCTCCATGCCGGGTCTGATGGCGATTGCGGAGTATGTCACCAAAAACTTGGCGATCTGCGTCAAATGCGGCAATCCTGCCAACCGGACCCAGCGCACGGTGCATCAGGATGCTCAGATCCTGGTGGGCTCGACGGATTCCTATGAAGCCCGCTGTCGCAATTGCCACGAGATTCTGGATTAAAGATGAGCGTAACCGGATTTATCATCAGGGTTTTAATCAAGCTGCTTCAGATCTACAGCTACCTGATCCTGGGCCGGGTCTTACTTTCCTGGTTCATTCAGGATCCCTATAACAAGATCTATCAGTTCTTTCTCAGCATCACCGAACCGATTCTGGGTCCCCTGCGCCGCATCCTTCCTGCCATGGGGGGCTGGGATCTCTCTCCGATCGTGGCTTTTCTCGCGATCGACATCATCACCAGACTTTTACTAAGTATATTATAGGGGAATAGATTATGCCTTTAACTCCACTTGACATCAGACATCAGGAATTTTCAGGACAGCTGATGGGTTACAGCAAAAGAGAAGTACGTGCCTTTCTGGAGCAGATCGCCGATGAAATGGACGTCGTGATGTCTTTGAAAGACAAGGAACTGCAACACGCCCGCGAGATGCAGTATGAAGTGAAACAAGAGGCGGTTCAGGCAAGCAATGCCGTGGAAGATCTCAAACGCAGGGAAGAGCTGATCAGCCGCACTCTCGTCTTTGCAGAAAAGACCAAGGCTGATATCATCAGCAATGCCCGCAAGGAAGCCGAAAACATCATCCATGAAGGCGAGCTCAAAGCCAAACGCGCCATTCAGGAAGCCAAGCAGTATCTTAATGTTTTGGAGCACCAATACATGCATGTGAAAGAGCAGAAACGCCAGTTCCTGATGCAATTCCGGGTGGAGCTCCAGACCTTTATGGACCGCATCGGCAAGGATCCCATGCTGGCCAAGGATGCCGATCAATTGCTGGATAGTGAGTTCAAACAGCTTAAGGACGAGATCCAGCCCCGCCTTGATCAAAGCCCTGATCAGAATAAACCCGCAAACTGATGAGCTACTCCGAAACTGCTGATTACCTCCGGGAAATCCTGCCTGTTATCCCCAAGATAGGGATGATCCTGGGCACCGGGCTTTCCGATCTGGCCGAGCATTATAAACTCCTCTTCAGCATCCCCTATTCAAAAGTCCCTGGTTTCGTTGCCAGCACAGCACCTTCCCACAAGGGCAATCTTCTGTTGGTGGAGATCTCCGGGGTGCCTGTGTTGATGTTGCAGGGCAGATTTCACTTCTATGAAGGCTATCCGATGTCTGAGGTGGTTTTCCCAACCAGGGTGATGGCCAAACTCGGAATCGAAACTCTCATCGTGACCAATGCTTCCGGGAGTCTGCGCGAGGAATTCGGCCCCGGCACCATAGTTCAGATCACCGATCACATCAATTATATGGGAACCAATCCTTTGATCGGGAAAAACGATGAAGAACTGGGAGAACGTTTTCCTTCGCTGAATCAGCAGTATGAGCCTCTGTTTGTCGAGCTCTGCGCTCAGATCGCGGGGGAGAAGGGAATTCGTCTTGAGCGTGGCACCTATCTCGCGGTGAGTGGTCCCAGCCTCGAAACCAAAGCGGAATGCGCCTTCTTTGCCAAAGTTGGAGCTGATCTGGTGGGAATGTCCACCGTGCCTGAGGTCATAGTTGCAAGGCATTGCGGGATCAGGGTTCTGGCTTTCTCGATCGTAACCAATTACAGCAACCTGTTTCATGATCAAGCTCATTCTCAGGACGAGATCAGGGAGCAGGCAGGGATAGCCGCCCAGGGATTGCGTGCTTTGATCGGTGAG
Organism: Candidatus Cloacimonadota bacterium; assembly: GCA_022711455.1. Taxonomy (GTDB): domain Bacteria; phylum Cloacimonadota; class Cloacimonadia; order Cloacimonadales; family Cloacimonadaceae; genus PHBP01. Next base: position 2,821 of record JAKLEY010000011.1, on the reverse strand, counting down.
TTTATTTCCCGATCATACAGGGACACAGCCCGGTGATTATTTTTTTGATTGACAGCAAAGTCAAACCCACATTTAGTGGAGTACCGTATAAAATGGACAAAATTAGGAGCTACAATGGCAGCTAAACAGATGTCGAGCGAGAGACTCAAGCACTATGAAGAACTGATCAAGCAAGAGCTCAAGGACAGCGTGGCCTATATTGAAAAGATAAATAGAGATCAAAGCATCGGAGCCCGCGAAAGCAGCGGAGATCTTTCATCCTACGCGTTTCATCAGGCCGATCAGGGCTCAGACACCAATCTGATGGAGCAGACTGTGATGATGATGGAGCAGGAACGCGAGAAGATCCGTTTGCTCAATGATGCCTTAAACCGAATTTATGACGGTGTTTACGGGAATTGCGAAACCTGTGGGGAATTGATCCAGGAGACGCGCCTCGATGTGATCCCCTATGCCAGGAACTGTTTCGACTGCACCGAAAAGATGGAAGATAAGAAAAGAAGGCAGAGACGCTGATGCCTCGAACCCACCTCTCCGTCAAGCCTGCTTTCCTGATCATGTTGGTTGTCCTGGTCCTGGATCAGCTCACCAAGCTTTTGATCCGTATGAATATGGAACTCTACCAATCGATACCGGTCCTAAAGAGCATCTTTGGTGACACTTTTATGCTCACATATGTGGAAAACACAGGCGCGGCCTTCAGTTTATCTCCTTTCACCCCTGCCGGAAACCGGATCTTCTTTATTGTGGTTTCCATTTTAGCGGTGATCTTTGTGCTTTGGTTGCTCTATCACAGTGCCCACCGCATCCAAGTGATTGCCTTTGGATTCGTGCTGGCAGGTGCTTTGGGCAATTTGATCGACCGTATTCGCTTTGGCGGAGTCACAGACTTCATCGATTGCGATTTTCCGGATTTTATCATGCAACGCTGGCCTATCTTTAACGTTGCAGACAGCGCGATTTTCATCGCCATGACCCTTATTATCATAGATATGATCTTTATCCACGAACGGGTGAGCCCCTCTGTCCAACCTCTGGTTCTGCCGGTTGAAGAGACGGATACCCAAGTCAACAGTATTGATTCAAGCAACAAGGAGATATAGATGAAGCGATTTCTTCTGTTCACAGTCGCGGTTTTTCTGTTCAGCATGATCTCAGCACAGGTGGTCACCTGTTATGACATCCAATACACCACAGCCGCATCGGGGGATTCCCCCTATATCAATCAGGCCGTCACAGTTCAAGGCATAGTGACCGCACCCAAGTTTTACACAGGCACCAGCACCTCCAATTATGGTTTCATGATATGTGATCCCGAAGGCGGACCCTGGAGCGGTCTTTTGGTGTTCACCAACCGCTATTTCCCTGAACTCGGGGATCTCGTGCAGGTCACCGGAACTGTTTCCGAATATTACAACTTTACCGAATTGACTGCTCTTTCGGCCTATTCTGTGCTCAGCCAGGGCAATGTCGTCCCCGCGGCACCTTTGGTAAGCTGTGGAACACTGGCAAATCCTGCCACTGCTGAACAATGGGAAAGCTGCTTTGTAAAGGTCGAGAACGTCAGCATCACCTCGCTGCCGGCCAACTTTCAGGAGTTCTTTGTCACGGACGGCACCGGCACTGCTCAGATCGACGACCAGTGTTTTGAACGCACCGGCTTCTCCTGGCCAGCCTTTGCCATCGGCAACACCTGGGCCCGCATCCAGGGTGTGGTAGATTTCTCCTTTAACTATTACGGGATCAATCCCCGCAGCATGTCCGACATCGTGATGGTGGATAACGTTTCGAATTCCACGCTCAGCCTGCCGACCATTACTGCCGAGCTGAACACCATAGTCAGCATGCCGCTTCAGACCAGCCGTCTCAAACCGGCCTGGGGAGTTTCCTCCTTTGAAGCAAAGATCGGGATCGACCCTTCCAAGGTCGAATTCGTGGGCATCAACATTGATGACTGCATCATCAACATCATGCCTTCCAACCCGGAAGTTTCCGCAGATGGCACCGAGATCACCGTCACCTACATCTCGCAGGAGCCCATCACCTCTGCCGAGGACGGTTTGCCGCTGTTCAATCTGCAGTTCAAACCGGTGAAATATGGCGAAACGCAGGTCACGCTCAATGCTTTCAAATATGACTCGACCCCTATCATCAGCCTGGTGAACGGCAAGATCAAGACCCCCATCCGCGAAAGCATAGCCTGGCTCAATCTGGGCACTGCCGGAAGTCCCAAGAACATCTTCGATCCTGCTTTGAACGAAAAACTGGTGATCGAATACGGTTCCAAGACCGGGAGTTCCGGGATCAATGCCAAGGTCAACGTCCGCATCTACGATGCCAAAGGCCGCCTGGTTTGCACTCCCGTAAATAAAGTGATCACCAATGCTCTGGGAATTGAAACCTACCTTTATGACGGCAGGGATTCCAATATGAAACGTCTGGCTCCCGGAATGTATTACTGCAGCATGGAAATCATCAACCGGGAAACCGGCAAAAAAGAGACCACGACCCAGCCCATCGTAGTCCGCAGCACCATGAATTAGGGATGAAGAGGATTTTTAGATGAAAAGAATATTAATTATCGCAATCATGATCAGCCTTGCCAGCCTCTATGCCGGGGTCTTTGAAGACTTCCAGCCCTCTGCCCGGGCACGTGGATTGGGTGGCGCTTTCACCGGTGTCTCCGATGACGTGAGCGCTCTGTTCTTCAACCCTGCCGGTTTGGCTCAGACCAATTTTGGAGTGATCGTTGGCGGAGCTCAATTGCAAAGCCAGGACTTTGCGGAATTCAAAACCCTCGCGGTCGGCTATCGTCTGCCCA
>JAKLEY010000109.1 GCA_022711455.1 Candidatus Cloacimonadota bacterium | reverse complement strand
CAGCGCTCAGACCGGGATATCCATGATCGTGGATCCGCTGGGAAGAACCCTTGCCTCCACAAAGCTCTTTGAACAGACCAACATCACCGCTCCGCTCTTTACAACGAAGCGAATCCCGCTCTTGCGGCATATATACAAATATCCCCTTGTGATCTGCCTGACAGCACTCTTGCTGTTTGTGGCTGCGGTCATCACAAAAAGGGAGAAGTGAGGCTATGATGAATAAACACTATTACACCATTGGTGAAGTGGGCAATCTGTTGGAACTGAAGCCCTATGTGATCCGTTATTGGGAGAGTGAATTCAGCCAATTGCGTCCCCGCAAGGATGATGGCAGGATCCGGAAATACTCTGAAGACAACATCCTCTTGCTCAAGAAGATCAAGGAAATGCTCTACACTCAGAAATACACGATCGAGGGTGCCCGCCAGAAGCTAAAAGCTGAACGTAAAGATACCCGCAACCAATACCGTAAAGACGAACAGATCGAGCTTCCCTTCCTGCGGGATCCTGAGCCGGAGGTGTTTCAGCCGGATCCCGCTTTGAAGCAGCAGCTCAGGGAATTGCGTAAGACCCTCTGTAAGCTTAAAACACAATGTGAGATACTTTTAGGGAGAGAGAAATGAACTTTCAGGACATCATCCTGACCCTCCAGACCTACTGGGCCAAACAAGGCTCAAACCTGCTCCAGCCCTACGATATCGAGATGGGAGCCGGCACTTTTCACCCCTCCACTTTCTTTGGCGCTTTGGGATCAAAACCCACATCCATTGCATATCCCCAGCCTTGTCGCAGACCCAAGGACGGACGCTACGGTGAGAACCCCAACCGGCTGCAGCATTATTACCAGTTCCAGGTCATCATCAAACCCTGTCCGGCAGACATCCAAAACCTCTATTTGAAGAGTCTGGAAGCCATCGGGGTGGACATCTCTCAGCACGATATCCGTTTTGTGGAGGACGACTGGGAATCTCCAACCCTGGGAGCTTGGGGTCTGGGCTGGGAAGTTTGGCTGGACGGCATGGAGATCAGCCAATTCACATATTTCCAGCAAGTTGGTTCCATGGATTGCTATCCGGTTCCGGTGGAGCTGACCTACGGACTGGAGCGCCTTGCCATGTATATCCAGAATGTCGACGACTACAGGCTTTTACGGTGGAACGACAACACTCTTTACGGAGACCTGTTTTTCATCAAGGAACAGGAGTTTTCGGAGTATAATTTCACTAACGCGAATACCAAGCTGCTCTTTGAACTGTTCACGGACTACGAAAAAGAGTGCACGGACTTGCTTTCAGCCGGCTTAGTCTATCCCGCCTACGACAATTTGCTCCGCTGTTCACACACTTTTAACCTTCTGGATGCCAGAGGAGTGATCAGCGTGACGGAGCGCGCGTCCTATATTGGCAGGATCAGAAATCTTGCCAAGGAATGTGCCACTGTGTATTTATCAAAATATGAACCGGGAGCGAGCCATGAAGACCTACAATGACATCATGACAGTTCTGAAGGACTGCGAGCAGGAGCTCTTGCAGGTGAGTGTGTTCAGTAATGCTCTGGGAGAGCAGGATTGTGTGATCATCTTCGATACAGACCCTGCGGATATCGTGCAGCGGATGCGTGCCTTGCGCCGGCATCTGGCACTGAAAAGACTTCCTATGCCTCTGATCGTCAACCGGGAGTTCGTCCTGAGCGCGCTTGATTCCTATCCTCTGGAGTTTTTGAACATTTCGATGCAATACCGCAATATCTTCTGCAAATATGACTTGCTTGCTGAGTTGAAATATAACAAAGCAGATATGCGGCTCCAGATCGAACGAGAACTCAAAAGCAAGTGGCTGCTCACCCGGATGGCCATTCTGGAGAGGGCGCAGGGGAGCAGAAGGCTGGCCCGGCTTCTGCGAAAGTCCGTCAATTCGATCTTTCCCGCGCTCAAGGGCTTCTCCTATCTTGCCGGAATGGGTGTTCCCTCCGGAATTCAGGAGATCGTTAACAACGTGGCTCAAATAACCGGTTTGAAGCTGGATATCATCACTCAACTCAGCGTCAGCAAACAAAGCGACAGCCAGGAAGCTCTCCAGTATCTGGAGGTTCTGCACCGGCTCGACCTGGCTTTGGATAAGATCCCGCTATGATACGCAGCAGCTATTGTTTCGGGGATCTGAACAGACCACTGTTGGCATTGGCGATCCACAACGGACACGAGATCAGGGAAGACCTTTTGAAGCTGACCAAGGTGAACGACGCGGACCGGCTGAGAGAGGAAGATCCTTATACGGGTGAGATCGCGGAACTGTTTACAAACCACATTGTGGTCCACACCAGCAGATTTGAAGCAGACCTGAACCGCAATCCCGCGAACGCTATCTATCAAAGCCCGGAGGACTGCTGGGATCTGGATGTGCGTGTCTCCGAGCTCCCTCCCAAATTGCTGGATAAGATATACTCCGATTACAGGGAGTGGTATGCGGTTCTGTATCATCAAATCCACCAGTTGATCCAGAGATCAGGCTTTCTGATCATCCTCGATCTTCACTCCTACAATCACCGCAGAGGTGGGCCGGATGCTGCTCCGGCCCCTCAGGAAAGCAATCCTGACATAATTCTGGGAAGGAGCAATCTCCCGGAGAAATATTTTCCCAGGATCGCAGACCTGAGATCGCGGCTGGACGCGAAACAGGTCTGCGGGAGACCGCTGGATTGCAGGTGTGACGTTAAATTCACCGGAGGCGCTCTCTCCCGCAAGCTGAATCAGGATTTTTCTGAGAATGTGCTCACTCTGGCGATCGAATTCAAGAAAATCTGGATGGATGAGCACAGCTCAGAGGTGAATCAAAGGATGTTCACGGAGTTAAAATCTGTATTCTATAAGGCGGTGAAGGAGTGGCAGCAAACTTGGGGTCGCACATGAGTATCCTCAGAAGATTCAGCACCCGTGACCTGATCACCATAGCGATCATGGCAGCGATCGGAATCGCCATCAAGCCCCTGATCTCTCCGCTTTCCAAGCTGATCTCGACTCCCCTGATGCTTCCCGGTGGTTCGTTTGCCGGTGGCTTCTATATGATGTGGATGGTCTTGGCGGTCGCGCTCACCGGTAAACCCGGAGCAGCCACTTTGTTCGGTGTGATCCAGGCAGTAGTGGTGTTGATCAATGGTTCATTCGGCAATCACGGAGCTCTCTCGCTTCTGACCTACACCCTGCCGGGTCTGGTTTTGGACCTGGTCGCGTTTGCTTTCAGAGATAAAAAGAAGCTGTTCAGTCACTTGAGTCTGTGCGCGATAGCAAATCTCACCGGTTCGCTCACTATGTCCGTGATCATTTTCCGCAATCCTATCCTTATGCTGATCGCCACCGGTTGTCTGGCTCTGGCTTCCGGGATCGTCGGAGGCTATCTCTCCTGGCTCATTCATCATGAGCTGCGCAGGCTGGATCTCAGCGCTTAACTTATTGGTAGAGGAAGCGCTTGATCTTTTGAGTGGGGGTTTTCTCGAAAGGTTCTTTCTGCTCGATCATTTTATGAATGCGGGAGAATGAAGCTCCTTTCGCGTTGACCTGGCTGCGGATCTCTTCCAGCAGTTTTTCCAGCAGTTTTTCGGCTTGCACCACACTGATCTTGGTGAAGTTATGCGTTTTATCCAGGATCTCATAGTTCAGGAAGACACGTGCCACGATCTGGCCTCCGGATTCGTAGACCATCGATTCCAGAACGGTTTCATGCTCATTGATCCTGGCTTCGATCTCCTCGGGATAGATGTTTTCTCCGCTGGCTGCAACGATCACGTTCTTTATCCTGCCTTTTATGTATAAATATCTGTGTTTCTTGATGATACCAAGATCCCCGGTCTTGAAATATCCATCCGGAGTGAATGCCTGCTCGGTCTTTTCTTTGTCTTTGTAATAGCCTTTCATGACTGTCACACCTTTGATCTGGATCTCACCGATCCCGGTCACTTTATCCGGATTCGCAATACGCACGTCAAGGGTGTCCAGAATTGTGCCGGTAGAACGGAACTTGACCAGGGCAGGAGTGCAACCGGCGATCAGGGGTGAGGTTTCTGTGAGGCCATAGCCGATGGCATAGGGAAATCCGGCTTCAAACAGGAAACGCTCCACATCGTGTGCCAGCAGGGCTCCGCCGATCCCGTAGAAATGCAGACAACCACCGAAGGTCTTCATCAATTTTTTCCCTGCTACTTTATGCAAGAGTTTTCTGGTGGCGGGGATTTTATAGAGCTCACGATAGACGATATTTCCGGTAAGCTGAGGATGGATCTGGAGCTTGAAGATCTTTTCAATGATCAGCGGCACGGTCAGGATCATGGTGGGCTTGATCTTTTGCATAGCAGGGATCAGGATGCGGGCTGTGGGTGGTTTGTCGAGATAGTAAATCGCGGCTCCCTGCATCATGGGGATGATGAATCCGATGGTGCATTCATATGTGTGTGAAAGCGGCAGGACCGAGATCAAACGGTCATTCTCGTCCAATTTCTGGATTCCCAGGGTCAAGATCGCGTCCATCACCAGATTGCGATGAGTCAGCATCACTCCCTTGGAACTCCCGGTGGTGCCGGAAGTGTAGATCAGAGCAGCAATATCATCTTCCTGAACTTCCGTTTTGATCAGACCCACAGCTTTGAAAGCTTTGTTGCGGATCTTTTGCAGGGTGATCCCGCCTTCCCGGATCACATCTTTGAGCCTGTCCCTGGAGATCTGGGGCGGGATCAGGTTGAAGCTGTCCAGATTCACCATCACGGGATAGGGCTCCAGTTCAGAATAGCCGATCTTCTCATACTGGGTTTCGGAAACAAAGACCAGCTTGGCTCCGGAATGCTTGAGGATATGGAGGATCTCTGTATTATGAAAATCAACTAAGATCGGCACTACAATCGCGCCCATAGAGGTGATCGCCAGATAAGCCACACCCCAATGAGGCATGTTTTGGCTCAGGATAGCAACCCGATCACCCGGGGCAACACCACTGCTGATCATCAGCGCGATCACTTCATCGATCATCAGACGCAGGTCGTTATAAGTTAAAGATTGACCCTCCACCATCGAGAGGGCAGGGCGTTCCCCAAAATTCTCGATCGTGCGGTCGATCATGGCCTTGAGCGTGTATTTCTCCAAGTTTCTCATCTCATCTCCTCAAGTCTGTTCCGGTTTCAGTTTCGGCTTGGCCGTCCATAGAACAAACAAAGCATCTGCAGCATAGATTTTGTTTCGATTTCAGATATGATAAACTGATCGGGAAGAATACCAAGTCCTTTCTGGATCGGGTTCAGCATTTCAGGAGCGGAGACTGCTCCGGAGCCGGGGAACCGCAAACAGCGCTCGAAAATTCACAAAGCTCTTGACAAAAAACCGCACTTGGAATTGAAGGGTAAAACTTATTGGGGAGGATTAGTCCTAATTGGTAAGGCAGCGGTCTTGAAAACCGCCGGGTTCTGCCCATGGGGGTTCGAATCCCTCATCCTCCGCCAGCCAGATTTAGATAGTGTGTTCTCCAAGTGGAGAGGTGGCCGAGCCGGTTGAAGGCGCACGCCTGCTAAGCGTGTGTAGGTCAAAAGCCTACCGAGGGTTCGAATCCCTCCCTCTCCGCCAGAATAATTTTGCTGGGCAGTAGCCAAGTGGTAAGGCAGCGGGTTTTGGTCCCGCCATTCGGGGGTTCAAGTCCTCCCTGCCCAGCCAGAAAGATTTATACTGGGATGTCGTATAATGGTAGTACAGCGGATTCTGGTTCCGTATATGGGGGTTCAATTCCTCCCATCCCAGCCATTTACCGGAAGCCTCTCTTTGGAGGTTTCCGGTATTTTTTTTGGCTTGCTCACGATAATCCTGAATCAAAATTAATAAATAGTTTGACAGATTAACAGCACCCGGATAGACTGGATTCAGAACAGAAAATCTGAAATACAAGACAAGGAGTAAATTATGCATATTATGAATCGTAGCGCAAAACAGATCGCTCTGCGTCTGGCAGTTTTGGCTCTCGCTGCATTTTCCATCGTTCTGGCAGCGTGCTCCATCCCCGGCATCGTGATCAAAGCCCCGGACGTCAACGTCACCCCCAACGAAACCACAACCACAACCACCGGCAATGCCGATGCCCATTTTATCCAACCGGACGATTATTTTGTGACCGATGAGCTTCTGGGTGACAGAGAGTGGATCTATGTCGAACTGGCCAAGATGATCACTCCCGCCACTCCCGAAACCAAGAATCAGGCTCAATTCCTGATGATCCAGGGTGGAAGCACTGCCTGGAAGAAATACTGGATGAGAACCCGCATCGCAACCAATGCGGACATCACACTTGGCAAACAGGTTATCATCTATGAAGGTAATTCCCAAAATGATATCTACCTGCCTCCCACCAGCAACCAATCCACCCGCACCGAAAACTGGTTCCTGGCTCGTATCGTGGATTCCTCAGAGACCTTCCGTGGCTATGTCATGGTTGGCGGAGGTTACAAGGTCGCGCTCAACAACCTGCGCGTGGTCGTGCAGTAGTCTTTTTTTTCGAAGACATATAGCGGATCCCGGAAGGGATCCGCTTTTTTGTGTAACATAGGCTTCAGTCTGTTTGTAACATAGGCTTCAGCCTGTTCGTAACATAGGCTTTAGCCTGTTCAGCGTGTCATCCGAGGCTGTGGGCCTCGATTACAACAGCTTGAAAGCTACGTTACAGGCTGCTTGTGGTCATCTCCCTTGCCTCACCCTAACCTCTGGCTTGCATACCGCTTCCCCAAGCGATATGAAAGCGGTTAGCAAGCGGTTAGCAAGCGGTATGATAGCGGTTTGACCAAAGGGAAAGTAAGGGAGCGCAAGTCCTTTCATTTGTCAAACCGTTTTCAATACAAAAATCCTGCTTGACAGTTTAGAGCCCTCAGAGAGCATAGACTGTGCTGGAATATTCCGGTATGTAAAGAGCTGTAAGAACAAGGCAAAGCCTTTGGGAGAGATAAATGCCATATTACACATACACCTTCCTGCTGATCTTGATCCTGCTCCCGATTCTCTTGGGTGCGGTTGATACCCCGGATCAGGAATATCTGAACGATTTCATGCGGGTGCGGGGCGATGCCTCTGGTGCGGATGTTGTATATCATTGGACGGGAACGGTATACTCTTACATTCCGGGTCAACGCAGAGTGGAACTCTTCAAGTTTGAAGGCTTCAATGTTGCCCGCACGGAAGTGCAGGAAAACGGTTTTTATCTGCTCACGCGTGAAGCTGCTTTCTTCCAGCATCCCCAGAGCGGAGAGATTCTGGAAAACTGGCGTAACCCCTTCACCGGCAAGACAATCCCTGTTCTGCAGATCTGGAATGACCCGGTGAATCAGAACATTACCTTTGAAGCCAATATGATGCCCTATATAAGAAAAATGCTGCCCTCCACCGACCTGGGTTCGCAACTTGTGTTCAATCAGGAGATCTTTCCCTTCTATGATAACCCGATGTCCCGCAAGGAATACGGGGATTATGTGCAGAGTGATATCTATCAATCCGCGGAGTTCTTCCAGTTCTTTGTGGACAAATCCGAACTGGCGGATAGAAGCCTGACTTCAGTTCCTGCAACTATCTCCTGGACCCGCATCTCACCCTGGATGCCCTTCATGCAGATGGGGGACAGGGAAGGCAATCTGGTCTTTGTCTGCCGT